>JAJDBI010000282.1 GCA_029261435.1 Nitrospinaceae bacterium | reverse complement strand
TGGTCAGAACAAAGAAAGAAATGGTCAGAAGGCTGTAACGCAGTGGAATGAACTGCAGTACTAAGTCTTAACGCGGAGAAATCCGTTAGATCAAAAAAATAAACCCAGGGGAGATTCCGCTAACGCGGTTTCTCTTCCTGGTTTTTTTTTGTTTTTAAACGGCCTGTTTTTTTTAACCGACCACCCTAAGTGTAATAAAACATATAAAGGATTATGTATTTAATGCATGACCTCTTTTTATTTGTATAGTTCCTTGCAGGAAGTAGTTTATGGCGAGCGCCAGAAGCTGCTGGTGAATTATTTTTTAACACCGATCTATATTATCTGGGATTGTACAACCGCGATGCAGTTTATGATCAAAGGGGAGCAGAGGAGACACGGCACACCTTTGGGACCCGACTATGGGGCAAAGGTGAAAACCTGAATTGCAATTTTGAGTTTTTATATCAGTTTGGCAAATTTGTCAGGGGAAATATTCATTCCTATGCTCTTGCATCTGATACAGGTTACACCATACCACTTGGTGGTACGACCAAGATACGTTTCAGTTTACGCGCAGACGTGTATTCGGGGGATGATGATCCTGCAGATTCTGATTTGAATTCGTTTAATCCTTTTTTCCAAAAGGGAAAACACATCAGTCAACTTGCTGCCAGTGGGCTCATCAACCAACGTGATTTACATCTTCGAATAACGTTGACTCTGGATAAACACTGGTCGGTCACTACTAGCACCTTGTTTATTTGGCGCGACAGCCTGAATGATGGTATCTATTCAATTGGTAATGGAGTGCTGCGTAGTGGTCAATCCAGTCAAGCCCGTTATGTCGATGCTCAGCCAGAGTTAGAAGCAAAATATGCTTTCAACCGACAGTTGGATTTAAAAGGGATTTTTGTTTATTTTCGTGTCGGAAAATTCCTCAAGAAAACCTCTCCTGATCGTGATATCACATACTTGGGGTCCATGCTCACTTTTCGTTTTTAATCAGCTTGCGTTTGTTCCACCACCGTTTATGCCACTCCATCAATAATATGCAGGTTGATGCGAGTGCTATTACCATTAGCCATATTGCTCCATCAACTGGTTGAGTTTTTAAAACCAGTTGTCCGATTGGAAGGTACATAGCCAGTACGTGACTGAGGAATGCTCCCAGCACACCAAAAATTAAAACAGGGTTTTGCAGTAGTGGTGTTTTAAAGGCTGACTTGGTTTCTGAGCGACAGTTGAACATATGGATGTTTACAAACAATACGATGAATAATAGTAATATGTTTCTGGAGGACTCCAGCGAGATTCCTGAGTCGAGCAATTCCCGGAAAAGAAAAAATGCCAGTCCACCAATCCAAACGGCAACTATGGCGGACCGTTCAATCATTAAATGATTGAAGATAGGTTCGTCAACATCACGTGGTTTGCGTTTCAACTCATCTCCTTCTCCGGGTTCGAATCCCATTGAAACATCCTGAATACCTTGTGTTACCAGGTTTAACCAAAGTAGCTGTACAGGAGTCAGTGGTAAGGGGAACCCGGAGGCTACAGCCAGCATGACCACGACAACCTCCGCCGCACCTGTTGAGATCAACATGAAAATGACTTTGCGGATATTTTCATAAGCGATGCGGCCTTTTTCCACGCCTCCAACGATGGTGGCAAAATTATCATCGCTGATCACCAGTTCGGCGGCTTCTCGGGCTACATCTGTTCCAGACTGTCCCATAGCGGCACCGATATTGGCTGTTCGAAGAGCAGGGGCATCGTTCACCCCGTCACCAGTGACAGCAACAAAGTGGCCCGTTGCCCGCATCGCGTTGACCAGATCCAGTTTTTGATGAGGGGCCACTCGCGCGTAAACACGGGCAGTTATTACAACCTCCTGAATTTCTTCAGGACTCATGTTTTGCAACTGAGAACCTGTAACAACTTGATCCTGGTTAAGGTCCAACCCGATATCTCTGGCAATGGTCAAAGCTGTCAACGGGTGATCTCCTGTGATAATCGCTACGTCAATTCCTGCTTCCCGGCAGGAGGCAATGGCTTCTGGCACTCCTTCTCTTAAAGGATCAATCATCCCTGTGAATCCTAAAAACTTAAGTTCGGTCGGTTCTGTTGGGGGATGATGAGGATTCAGATTTTTGGGTGCTGGTCCATGGGCGAACGCCAACACTCGGAAACCTTTAGCAGCTATTTCCTCGGCGGCCTGAAGAATGAATGTGTGCTTGTTTTCTCCTTTTTCTTCCTTGCACATTGAAAGGACCTGTTCAGGAGAGCCTTTAACAAAGGTCATGACCTCACCTGTGGGCAATTGATGGAAGGAAGCGGAAAACTGGTATTCTGGTTCAAAAGGAATCTGGTTTACCTGAGGGTAGGTTTCTAGTATATGTTCTTGCCCTACTTTGATTTTTTGTCCCAGGCTGAGCAGGGCAATATCTGTGGGGTCACCTCGATGCGACCACTCTCCATTATGTGCGTGAAGGTCGCCCTCATTGCATAACACTGCGGCGGTTATTAACGATTCCAACCCTTCAACTTCGTTTATGGAGTTTACTTCGTGTTCATTGAATATTATTTTTCCATTTGGGGCAAAGCCCTGCCCACTGACTTGGAACACCGAACCATTTGGCAGAAAGATTTCTTTTACCGTTAGCTCGTTACAGGTTAAGGTTCCTGTCTTATCACTGGCAATCATCGTGCAACTCCCCAGTCCTTCAACTGCGGCAAGGCGACGCACGATGACACCACGTTCGGCCATACGTTTAGTTCCAATTGCCAAGGCAACTGTGAGAGCGACAGGAAGGCCTTCAGGAATCACAGCAACCGCCAATGCCACGCTGAACATGAACATGTCTAAAATTCCGTATCCTTGAAATAGTATCCCTAAAGTGCCAACAACTAAGATTGCCACCATCACAAACCAAGCCAGGGCTTGGCTGAACCGCTCCATACGAATAATAAGTGGAGGCTTGCCTTGCCCTGTTGCCATCATGGCTTTTGCCAGAATTCCAATTTCAGTGCGCATACCGGTGGCGATGACAACACCCCGAGCCCGCCCACGTATAACAATAGAACCGGCATACCCCATATTTAATCTGTCTGCAACAGGTACGGAATCTTCACCGATCCATTCCGATTTTTTTAATACTGGTAAGGACTCTCCGGTAAGCAGAGATTCGTCAATTTCTATACCATGCGTCGTTAAAAGGCGCAGGTCGGCGGGCACACGGTTCCCAGACTCCAGCCAAACGATATCACCCGGAACGACCTGTTCGGCATCTACTTCATACACTTGACCATCGCGTTCCACCGTGGCGCGAATTTGTAATAGTTTCTGTAAGGCTTGGGCACTTTGCTCTGCCTTCCATTCCTGAATTCCCCCGATGGTGGCGTTCAGGCACAGTACCCCAACGATGAATCCTGCATCGATAAACTCGCCGATGGTAAGAGAGGCGACTGCGGCTACGGCCAGAATATAAACGAAGGGACTTTGGAATTGTCGTATTGCAATGATCCACCATTCAGGGGGTTCTGCCTGCGGAAGTTGGTTTGGCCCATGTGTCTTAAGGCGGAGCTGAGCCTCCTGCTTAGAGAGGCCTTTTGAGGTTGTTTCCAGTTTTATGAGTAAATCAGCTTCGGGCTGAGTATGCCAAAACTCTTCAGGAGAGGAGGGAGGCGCTTCTGGGCTAGATAGAGAGTTCATAAATATAGACGGGTATTTTTAATGTTCATAATTCATGACATATTTATGAATTCCTTCAGCGGCTTTTTTTCCTGCTCCCATTGCAGAAATGACCGTTGCGGCTCCTGTGACAATGTCGCCTCCGGCAAACACACCGGGTCGGGTAGTTAAATTGATATCGGGATCGGCCAATTCGATATGCCCATGGCTGTCGGTGTGTAAATCAGAGGAACTTTTTGCTATTAAGGGATTAACTCCACTACCGAGCGCAATGATGACAGCATCGGTTTTTAAAGGGAAAGTGCTGTCTATTACAGGTTGTGGATGTTTTCGCCCGGAGGTGTCTGTTCCAACCAGTTCCATTTTTTGACAGATAATTTCTGAAACCCAGCCGTTGTGGCCTTTTATCTCTGTCGGGCTTGCCAGATAATGAAATTCTATACCTTCTGCTTCCGCATGTTTTACTTCTTCCAACCGGGCGGGTAGTTCTTCACGTGAACGTCGGTAAACCAGCATCACCTTTTCGGTGGTGGGCAGTCGAAGGGCGGTCCGGGCTGCATCCAGTGCCGTGTTGCCGCCGCCGATCACTGCAAAAGTTTTGTGGTTGTGAATGGGTGTGTCGAACACAGGGAATTCCCTGGCATGCATCAAATTGATTCGAGTTAAAAATTCATTGGCTGAATACACGCCATTGAGGTTTTCACCGGGAATGCCCAGGAAATAAGGCAGTCCCGCTCCGGTACCTATGAAGATTGCGTTGAAGCCATCTTCGTTCATCAACTCGTCGAGAGTTTTAATTTTTCCAATCACGTAATTGACTTTGATCTCGATTCCCATACGCTTTAAGTAGTCCAGCTCGGCTTCCAAAATTTCTTTTGGAAGGCGAAACTCCGGAATGCCGTAAAACAAAACGCCTCCGGGTTTATGCAAGGCCTCAAAGATAACAACCTCATGTCCCAGTTTTGCGAGATCACCAGCGGCGGCTAACCCTGCCGGGCCTGCTCCAATAATGGCAACCTTCTTCCCGGTAGAAGGTAAGGTTTCAATTGTACCTTCTTCCCGGTAGAAGGTAAGGTTTCAATTGTTTTCACTTCGCCGTGGATACGTTCGTAATCGGCGACGAATCGTTCTAATTTTCCGATCGCCAGAGGTTCGCC
>JAJDBI010000281.1 GCA_029261435.1 Nitrospinaceae bacterium | reverse complement strand
TTGTTGCAGTATCGGCATTACTATTAGGCGCTGCTTATAGTGGGTTGATTCACTAATGCGTAAATTCGGTTAAATTTTTTAAGAGGGCTACGAGCCTAATCCATGAACACGCTCGACGATAAAACAAAAGTTATGCCAAGTGAATCACAGCGGATAGAGCTACGTTCGCTGGTGAACCTGTCTTGTGAACCGATATCACATTTCTGGCCGATGAAAACGTTTATCCATCACAATCCACTTCATGGATTGGAGCATTTGACGTTTGAAAAAGCCATCAATGAGGGAAAACGGTTTTTGAAAGGTCAAGGTTATCTCTCCAATAGCGAAAATCGTAAATACTTTCAGCAAGGTCGAATCTCTGAAGATTCTATTACTGAAGCCCTAAAGGATTTATCGCAGGATGTAACCATCACCCTTGGCGATCAAAAATTTTCTCATCTGGATGTTATGAAAGCCATCCTCATTCAAGGTACTGGGAAAATTGCAACGGATGTTTGTTCAGCGGTTCTACAACCCTCCCTCAATCAGCCAGAAACAAGAAATCTTTTCGAGAAAATTCTGGGTCTATCAAAAAAGAAAGCCTCAAAAGATTTATTGATGGGTCATGCAAGTAAAGAAGTAACAGAGCTGGCAACACGGTACACCCTTGGAGAATGGTGCGACCAAACCTTTGGGACAAATGTACAGGACCAAATAAACACTGAGATCATAAAATATTTAGGTGGTTTTCTCGATGAAGGACATGCGCCTTGGGGCATGCCAATGAGAAAGAAAACTTTTTATAAGGCATGGAAAGAATTAGCTTTGGACGATGCATCGGGATCCATATTGGGTATTCAAGATTGGAAAAACAAAATTCTCAATTTGCCGGATCGCCCTGAAGATGCAGTTCTTGAAAGCTTATCCTTGTTAGCCATTCCCAAGAATTTGTGGGATGGGTATTTTTCTTTACAGTTGGCCCAATTGTCTGGATGGACGGGATTCATTAAATGGCGCTCGGAACAAACGGATTATGATTGGCAAAATGCTTTTCCTATTGACCTGATCAAGTATATGGCCATTCGCCTTTTTTATGAGCGGGAATTAGTAATGCTGGCTTGCCAGGAAAAATTAGCTATTCCCGGCACCTATTATTCTATCACTGAATACCTGAACAATCATCCCACTGGATATGGCCTCTATAAAGAATTTCGATCGCGAGTGCTGCCAGACGAAGTGGTTGATTATTTAAACATGTCTTTGTTCACTCAGGATCCTCTGAATATTGAAGCCCTTGATCGATGCGATTCAAGGTTGATTTCAACATGGGAGCAAACCCGAAAAAAGCAAGAGGCCGAAGGCCAAACCTTGATCGCAATCCACCTCGCTCAATCATTGGGTGTATCTATACAGGATGTCGCGAAAAGTAACCCCGATGCACTAACTTCCTTGTTGGATTGGGTCGAGCAGTTCCCAGAATCTCAACACGGACCTATATGGCTGGAGGCCTTTGAATCTAGCTACATCAAAATTTTTTCCAAACAGATTTCACCCAATCTTCAGAAATTGAAAAATAGCGATGAACAAGATAAACATGAGGGAAAGCCTCCCGAATCTCGACCACTGTCTCAGGCGATTTTTTGCATCGATGTTCGTTCAGAATGTTTTAGAAGAAACCTTGAAGAAATTGGAGGCAATGAAACGTTTGGGTTCGCAGGTTTTTTTGGCCTCCCCATTTGCTATCAAGGATTTTCAAGCGAACAACAAACAGATCAATGCCCCGTTCTTCTAAAACCCAAACATATCGTGAAGGAAATTCCTCGCGCTTATCAAGGAAAGAAAGCAGAAAAATTCTTAGAAGGACAACAAATCGCCAGGACGGGTCATACCCTTCTACATGATTTGAAAGAAAATGTGGTCACCCCCTATGTCATGGTTGAGGCCATAGGCTGGTTCTTCGGGTTTAAGCTATTTGGCCAAACGTTACAGCCTAAATGGTTCAACAACGCAATGTCGTGGATGAAAAATAGTTTGGCGATTCCTATAAAAACAGCACTCACTGTTGACAAAATCCAGCGAGACGAAGCTTATGAAATGGTTGCAGCCAACCACCGTGCCACTATCTATCGATTGCTGACCGAAAAATATGGTCAGCAAGGCGCCGCAGTCCCTCACGATCAGGTCGAGCGTTTACGAAAGCTAGCGCTGAGCCAAATTCAATCTGATAGCAAAGAGGATGATGCGATTTTTAGTTTGCTGAAATGGAACGAATCTGACCTTGAACAATTTATAACAGCACTCAGAAAAGACTTCAATCTTCATGAGAGAGATTTGGATTATCAAATACAGCGGATCACGCAGACGGGATTTACTCTGTCCGAACAGGTTAACTATGTAGAAACTGCTCTAAGGCTTTTAGGATTCACGAAAACGTTTGCCCGGCTCGTTTTGTTTTGTGGGCATGGCAGTACTTCTGTTAACAACCCCTACGAATCGGCCTTGGATTGTGGCGCTTGTGGCGGGAATCATGGTGTATCGAATGCACGCGCTCTTGCAGTCATGGCTAATAAATCACAGGTTCGGCAAAAGCTGGCAGAGAGAGGAATCACAATTCCACATGACACCCATTTTCTACCAGGGCAACATGACACCATAACGGATGAAGTGGCACTCTTTGATTTGGAAGAAGTCCCAGCCACACATCGAAAAGATTTGGTCAGGCTGCAGCAGGACCTGCAGGAAGCCTGTGAAAAAAATAGTCGAGAACGACTCGCCCGCTTACCTGACGTGCCTGCTACGAAAGAGATCGATGAGACATCTCCGCTGACGAAAGTACGTAGTATGGATTGGTCTCAGACTCGCCCCGAATGGGGACTGTCTGGGCATACCGCCTTTATTATGGGGCGACGTTTGTTGACTCAGGGAATTAATTTTGAAGGCCGGACTTTTTTACACTCCTATGATCATTCACAAGACCCTGATGGGAAATATTTAGAAATCATCATGACCGCTCCCATGATCGTTACCAATTGGATCAACATGGAGCATTATTTTTCTACAGTTGACCCAAAGGTCTATGGCGCCGGTAGCAAGGTGTATCACAATGTGGTCGGCAATATTGGGGTCATGTACGGTTCCCAAAGTGATCTATGCGTTGGACTACCCATTCAAACAATTTTCAGTGGTGATAAACCTTATCATGAGCCTATGCGGTTATTTGCTATCATCGAGGCTCCGCTGGAAAGGATTGAAACCATTGTTGGGCGACATGATATATTGCAACGATTGACGGGGAATCGGTGGATCAACCTTGTCGCCATAGACCCCGATACCAAAAAACTTTTCCTCTTTCGGTCACTGAAAGATTGGCAACCTATTAATTAATACTATCTTTTTGAGGAGGCTTGAGACAATATGAGCGACATAAAACTTCATCCAATGAAAGAAATAAAAATCATTATCGAGGGTGAACATATTCACTTTGTTACGGATGTTCTCGACCGAATCAAAGCCAGCGGCTATACAGTATTCAGCAATATTTCAGGAAAAGGGCATCACGGGTACCACGAAGGGCATTTAATGATTAACGATACGAGTAGCCTGCAAATGATCTTGACCGTTGTCCCTGAAGAAAAACTGAATCCTATTCTCTCAGGCCTAAAACCATTTTTGGAGCGCCACTCAGGGGGTCTTTTTGTTTTAGA
Organism: Nitrospinaceae bacterium; assembly: GCA_029261435.1. Classification (GTDB taxonomy): domain Bacteria; phylum Nitrospinota; class Nitrospinia; order Nitrospinales; family VA-1; genus LS-NOB. The sequence continues at coordinate 3,370 of JAJDBI010000281.1, read as the reverse complement.
TGTAGGCGTACTTCGACCTGATCGTTTTGATTCAACAGAATAAGGTTACCACCTGAGCAACAACACCAATCCTCTCCTCTTCCCTCCTCAGAGGTGAGCTTTCCCAGTTAGTGGTCGAAACATTTTTCCTCCTTCGAGCCTTTCCCAGAAATCACAAACCAAATTTTCAGGACCCATAAAGCTTTAAGAGCAAAAAAGAAAACCCCCCAGCCTATTGGACCGGGGGGTTTGAAAAATGAACTATGCAGAAACTAATTAAGCAGAAGGTAATTCCCCCGGAGGTACTTCTTCCTCTTCTTCTTCGAAGAAATCATCTTCCTCGTCGTCGTCATCATCACCGATCAATAAATTTTCGTCATCGACCCTGAGTTCTTCAAACTCTTCGTCCTCTTTCTCTTCTTTCGGAAATGGAAGTTCATCCCAGACCACAATTCGAGAGTTGCCTCGATCACAGATAAACAGTTTAAATTTAGGTTGTGGTTCTTCAGGTTCGCCTTCTTCGGTTGCTGCCAGCGAAGAGTCTTCATTGGCATCATCGTCATCCGGCATGGGAACGCCGCGAAATTCTTCCTCGTCTTCTTCCACATCGATCAACAACAAACCATAGGGGTCGTTCAATGTGCAATTGGAGGCTTCATCCAAACCACGGTTCACACCATTTTCAGTAAAAGTAGCCTGCCCAATAACCAGGTCCGCAGGTTGTCCATTTTCGGTGGGGAGTTCTTTCCAATACAAGACACGGTTATTACCGGTATCGGAGACAAACAGCCCTGCTTCGCCAAAAACCACCTCAGTGGGAAAATAGAAACCGTCTGCAGAAGGACGATGGTGCCCATTGCCTCGATTCGGCTCGCGGCTAAAAAAATCTTTTTGTCCAATCACCACATCAGCGGCAACCCCGGTTTCTCTAGGAATTTTATTCCAGATCAACACCCTGTTGTTACCCTGATCCACCACGATCACCCGCTCGCCCTCGGCATCAAAATGCACACCTGTGGGGAAGCTGAGAGTGTCCTGACCTACATTATCGAACTCTCCCTGGTTGGGCCAGCGCTCATCCATTCCTTTTTGTCCCAGGGAAATGTCAGCATTCCAACCATCACTAAAAGGAATTTTATTCCAGATCAATACCCGGTGGTTGTCTTTATCAGCAACAAACACATGCTGACCATCACCAGAGTGAATGCCCATCGGAAAGAACAGAGAACCGGAACCGACAAACCCTCGTCGGTTGGCTTCGTTATCATCGAAGTTATCCTGCCCGAGAACAAGACTCGGTGCCTCACCATCGTCGGAAGGAATTCCACTCCATCTCAATACACGATGGTTACCACTATCCACCACATAAAGTTTTCCATCAATCACTTCGAGACCCGCCGGTTGCGAGAGAGTGTCTTCTTCTGACTTACTGATGGTAAATCCATCAAGACTTTCGTCACCCAGTCCTGAAGTCATTTCATCCAAGGTTGTGGTCATACCACGGTTTTCCAGGCAGTCGGCAAAATCCTCCTGCCCGAGAACCAATGATGACGGCTCACCATTTTCTTCAGGAAACTGTTCCCAAATCACAACTCTATGATTGCCTCTGTCAGAAACAAAAAGCATGTCGCCATACACAGAAACATATTGAGGTTCACAAAGCGTGTTGTCGCCAGGATCATCCGCCCCTCGGTTAGCCTGGGACATTGAAAAATCCCCCTGTCCGATAACCAGAAAAGCACCTGTTTCTGGAGCTTGCTCAACAATGACCTCATCCTCTTCGTCTAACTCATCCAATTCATCGACTGCATCCAATTCCACTTCTTCGTCTTCGGATACACCCAACGTATCTTCAGTATCTTCCATTTCTTTATCGTCTGACATGAAGCAATTCTCCAAATATATAGATTACCAATCCAAGCTTTTTATAATTATATAGTTCTATCTGCAACCTCTTATAACAGAAGGAGACAGGCAGCAATATTTCAAATACCCCTTAGAATAAAAAGCAGAGTATCACAAGCCAGATAACACATACCAGTTTGACAAATTACTGCCAGCAGCTCTGCCCGTCCTCAGGGTAACTCCAATGCCTTAAGCCTTTGCCACATTGAAATGACTTTTCGACCATTGCGATCCTGATGTTTTCCATCCCAAATCGCGAACGCCACCAATATGGGGTTTTTCTTTATAAATTTTATATCCCATTTATTCAAAGAATCCAAGGTGCGAAAGAACACCACACTCCATTTCCCGTCTTTCCAAACCCCCTTGCCCAGCACATTCTGCTTGGTTTGAGGTTGAGGTGTCAGCGTCCCGAACCCTTCTGCATTCAGCTCTTCAACAGGAACATCCCTGAACGGATTAAGAGCGTCGACCGGGTTGACTTCGCCTCCGAAGATCATGGTATCCAGATCCAGACCTTTGGTTGCATATTCGAGTTTTTCCTTGGTTTCAATTTCAGTCTGCCAGTCTGCCCGCCACTGCCAGATATTAACAACTTTACCCCGGTTTCCCATGCCAAAGAAAGGTTCATTGTGCCCATGCTTGTGCAACAACACATCACCCAAGGCAAACTCCATGGCAATGGCATCTTTAAAATCCTGATGTCGGCTTGAAGTTCGGTCTGGGTTAGAATCTTCCCAAACCAGTCGGAAAGCTATTCCCTCATCGTTCGCAACAGACTGAAACTGAACCTGATCAATCGGGTCCCTGCGCGCATTCAGTGGAATCGTATGTATGTTTTGAACCGGAACATTTTCCCACAATGGGTTATCCGGGTCCATATCAATTTCCTGATCAATCTGGTACGTAGTCAGATCTATTTCATATTCTGCCGGTTTGAACTCCGTTTTTCTGATCTTAGATTCGATATAGGATGCCAGGTCCCACCGTTCATCATCTCCCAGATGATTATACGATTTCATCGGGGTGCCATCGATCCCGGTTGTTAAAATCAGAAACAGGTCTTTCTTATCAAATCCAAATTTAAACGTATTAGGGTCTGTCAGATCATAAACAAATACTCTGTGATCCCAGATATCATAAAGTTCAGCGGCAATGGGACCATCGCCCTTTAAATCTGTCCCGTGACACCGAGCGCAACGCATTTTCTGATAAATCTTTTTACCCTTTTCAACAGATTCAGAGGTAGATGCAGGAGCCTCAGTGATGGTTATTGCCGCTTTTGGTTTTTTCTTTTCAAATTTTTTCGAAAAAGTCTTTATATATGCGACAACACCTGAGAGTTCATCTTCCCCCAGAGCCCCTCCCCATGAAGGCATGGAAGTACCCGGAACTCCACGCGATATGGTTCGCTTGATATCCTTGTCCAGTGGTAACGATCCGAAAGGTGTGGTTCGATATTTAAACACACCTTGCCGAAAGTCTC
>JAJDBI010000280.1 GCA_029261435.1 Nitrospinaceae bacterium | reverse complement strand
CTGCTTTTGAATTAAGGAACTGATTTCATCGGCTCGTAAATTCACTTAGGCTACCTCCTCATTTTCTATCGTTCGTTTCAAGATCTCTAAACGGTTGCGAATGGTGTCATCCGCCACCTGGTCTCCGATGCGTAACATGATGCCGCCAATCAACGACTCATCCACGTCGGTATCGATCAAAATAGTTTTCCCTAAAATTTTATTCAAAGCAGCTTTCAATCGGTCAGTATTGGCTGTGGTCAAAGGGTGAGCAGAAGTGACATGAACTCGCATTCTGTTCAACCGACTGTCCACCTCCAGTTCAAAGTATTCTACAATTTTACCCAGATACAGCATCCTGTCGCGTTCATTGAGCAGAATCATCAAATTAGACACCTTTTCATCCACTGCCAGCCGACTGCATATATCCCCAACGACGTTCTTTTTCTTCTCCAGGGACATAGAAGGATGTTTAAAAAACTGCTCCAGTTGCGGCTCTGTTTTCATGGCCTCATTGAAGGACTTCAAACTTTCAAGAGCCTTCTCCAGCGCACCTGTGTCCGGAATATTCCCTGACAAGGCCTCGGCGTATCTTTTTCCAACCTGATTTTCGAGCATCGTTCAGCCTTAAATTAGCGTGTCAATTTCTTTGACGTTTTTCCAGTTCCTGAACCACTTGTTCAATGGACTCTTCCACAAGTTTTTTCTTATCCTCATCACCAAGAGCCTTTTTCAGAAACTTCTCTGTCGAGGCAATGGTTAAAGCCGCCGCATAACTGCGGACCTCCTGAAGAAGCTTGTTGCGGGAGTTCAAAACTTCCTGCTCCGCGTCCTTTTGAATCTGCCGGACTTTTGCTTCGGTTTCCTGCAAGCTTTTCTCCTGCGCCTTCTTGGACTCATCATGGGCCAACTGAACAATCGTCTCGGCCTTTCCATGTGCGGCTTTCAGAGTTTCTTCCAACTCCCTTTTGATTTCCTGTGCTTCATTTTTCAGCCGCTCGGAGTCTTCGATATCAGTCCGGATTTTCTTCTCGCGCATTTCCAGAGCTTCTAAAATGGGCGGAAAGGCAAATTTCTTGAGAACAAAAAACAAAATCCCGAAAGAAAGTACCGACCAGAAAATCAGTGAGCCAAAAACAGAAACCTGTTCAAATTGTGGCATATCCAATCCTTATGAAAAGTTCGTCCAACAGAGAAATGGCACTTGGCCATCACCCCTTTTACGGCATGATAATAAAGGCGATAACCAGTGCGTACAGCGCAATCGCTTCTACCAGTGCAAAACCGATCCAGCAATACTTGGCAACCCGGGCCTCTGCGTTAGGCTGACGCCCAACCGTCTCAATGGTTTTCGCGAAAATATAAGCGATCCCCAAAGCGGCCCCAAAAAAACCGGCGGCACACAATCCCATTCCAATTAATGCAGCAGCTTCTGAACCCATTCTACCCTCCTAAGTTTTTGTCAAAAAATAATTAATGCAACTTGATAACATCGCCAATATAAACACATGTCAGCGTTGTAAAAATATAAGCTTGAATAAACGCGATCGCGATCTCCAATCCGTTAATCACAATTGTAAAACTAAAAGGTAGCCAACCCAACCATAGCGGCCCTGTCATAGCCAGCCCGAACAACACGGCTAGAACAGTATGCCCCGCCGTCATGTTGGCAAACAATCGAACCGCCAACGAAATAGGACGCGCCAGCATACTGATAATTTCAATCGGAACCATTAACGGAATCATGATCTTGGGAACTCCCGGCGGCACCAGAATTCCTAAAAAGTGCATGCCGTGTTTTCCAAACCCAATCACCAGAGTCAGAATAAAAATTCCAACGGCAAAGGCACCGGTCACTGCCAGTTGGCTGGTGATGGTGTAAGAACCAGGAATCAGGCCGATCAGGTTGCAGGCCAGAATAAACAGAAACAGGCTGGCAATGAACGGAACATACTTCTTACCTTCATCTTCTCCGATGAATTCATAGACCATACTGCGTATGAATTCTAAAGAAATTTCCAAAATGCTCTGCAGTTTCCCCGGTATGGGAGAAACCCCTCGGCTCACCGCCAGCATGAAGGAACCGGCAACGATAGCCAGTCCCACCCACATCGCTACTACAGCGTTGTTGATAGAAAGGTCCAACCCACCTATATGAATAGGAATAATAGTGTGAACTTCAAAGTGATGTAACGGGCTTTCCATAGTCTAAATCTTATCCAGTTCAGGAATTATCATCGTCTTCTTTTGTATTCTGGTCTTCTGTAGTCAACAACATGGCCGCTCTATAAACATTCAAACTACCTGCTGCTCCACCAAGAATAACCCCAACTGCCAAACCCCAAGGCCGGACACCAAAAAACCGATCCACACCATAACCCAGCATTGCACCTATAAACGTAGCTACCGTCAGTTCAGTTCCCAGTCTGAACGCGATCTGCATACCCTGACGGAAGCCGTTATTTTCACTCATTAATTCAATGCTTGGGAGGAACTAGCAGGAAATCGGGCTTATCATACCTCAACACTATAGGGTTGTCCAAAAAAATATTTTCACGGCTTAATCGGTTCAAATGCTTGAAAATTTCACGTAAACCGCATTAAATTCGACATTAAATTAGAAACAAGCCGCATTTTTTAGTGTTAATACGACCTGAAAGCTCATTTAAAGACTTTCTGTTCACAACTAAATTTTAATAATGGGTTTCTTCTAATAAGGTAGGGTTCCAAATTCAGCTTCGTAAGCATCAAGGGGTAGCATATCAATCGCATCCCAAGGGCAACCTTCCAAGAGAGTATCCATTGGTCCCTTAGTGATACACTTTTTACAACCAATGCACAGCAAAGGATCTACATGAACACGATTAAAAGCCGGAGCATCCGGATTCTCCACTTCGTACATGCAAAGATCAACCGGACATTCAGTAACGCAGATGGGCGACCCACCACAACCGGTACAGGCATCGTTGATAACGGCTAGTATTTTAGGTTTTCGTTTCCTCTGTACGTTACGCTTGGCTTTTTCTTTGGTGGCCATATAAATCTATCCTAGTTACAAATCGGTTTCACAGAGCATCCAAATAATTGTAACAAAATCGTCGGGGATTATAACCTCAATTGATCCATCATTTCAATATTTACAAAGATAAAGATGAGAAAAGTTTAAAGAATGTTCATAAGTCCGTCTGCTCAATAGGCTAACAGACCAGAGTTGCCGAAAACAAAACAATTGTCCAAGGCCCTTTTTAATTTACACCCATGAGCCCCTGTATTAAGATAAGACTTGAATGGACTCGTGATAACTTCAAATCCTTTAAGGAGTTGTGGCAATTTCGCTTTTCCATACCGGGCTATGTGCCGGATAATTCAAACACGATACCCTTCCCTGTCTCTTCTCTCCATTTTTGGAAGAATAGGTGAATCCAATGTTTTTGCCATGTCATTCAAATCGATTCTGGGCCAGACACAACCCAAGAAAATACTGACCAACGCACTCCAAAACAGCAGTGTCGCACACGCCTACCTGTTTTATGGGCCAGATGGTGTTGGTAAAAAAAAGCTCGCCATTTCACTGGCCAAGGCTCTAAATTGCAGAGAAGCCAATGCTCTGGATGCCTGCGGTGAATGCGAATCTTGCGGGAAAATTGAACGTGGAATCCACCCTGATTTTTTCTATCTCGAGCCGATTAAAAGTACCCCGACAGCCCGGGAAGCATCCATTAAAATAGAAGCCATCCGCGAACTGCAAAAAAAACTGGCCTACATGCCGTATGAAGGAAAAACAAAAGTAGTGGTGATTGACTCTGCTGAGCTCATGAACCCACAAGCCATGAACTCCTTTTTAAAAACACTGGAGGAACCACCCTCTTCAACTGTATTGATACTTGTCTCTGCCAATCCCAACAGGTTATTGCCAACCCTGATTTCAAGGTGCCAGGGAATCCAGTTTCACCGTCTCTCTTCTGAAAATATCAGAACGATTATCCATACCCAGCCTCAGGGAGAGGAAGAGCCGCTAAAAGAATCAGAAATTGATTTTCGTGTCCATCGTTCACAGGGAAGTGTGACCCGAGCACTGACTGAAGACATCGCCGAAGTGGAACATTTGAGAGAACAGTTACTTGAAGTTCTTGAAAAAGTATCTTTCAACCGCATGGACATTGTCTTTGCCTTTGCCAAAGCCTGGGCAAGACAAACAGAACATCTTCAACCGGTATTGAATGAATTATTGGGTTTGATTCGCGATCTGGCCCTATATCGTTCCGGTTGCAGTCAATCAGATATCCAAAATGGGGATTTATCCGTTAAGATGATACCCATTGCAGAAAAGTACAGCTTAAAGGCTTGGATGGATCGGTTCACTGCCGTCCGCAACACCCAAATCGCCTTATCCGGCAACGCTAATGCCCAGTTGTTTCTTGAAAACATGCTCATCGAATTTTGTGAGGCCGCATAAAACTTATGAATACTGCTGTTGAAGAAAAGCCCCAAAACCCTTCTGCCAAGCAACCGCCCAAGTTTGTTATCGGTGTGCGGGTTCTTGATCAGATTAAATCAGAACTTTATAATCCCGGTGATTTGAAGCTGAAAGTCGGAATGACCGTAATGATCAACACTCAGCAAGGTTTGAAAATGGGTGTGGTGGCTTCAAACAAAATCCTTAATTTTCGCAAGGACAGCCAGGAAACCCGGGTATTACGCATCGCTAATGAAAACGATTTCCAAGCGGAAAGTCGACGACATCAGGTAGAGGAAAAAGCAAGAACTCTTTGTAGCAGTAAGGTTGCCGAGTTAAAACTACCGATGAACCTGAGCCGAGTGGTGCATCAACCTCATATGAACAAAACGATTTTTTTCTTCACCGCCGAGGGTCGGGTGGACTTCCGTCAGTTAATCCGCGACCTCGCTTCCAATCTGCGCCACCGTATTGAGATGAAACAGGTCGGAGTGCGTGATGAAGCCAAGGTGATTGGAGGATATGGAGTATGTGGAGAAACGCTTTGCTGCTCAACCTGGCTCCCCGACTTCGCGCCGGTGACCATAAAAATGGCAAAGAACCAGGGCATGGCTCTCAACCCCAGCAAAATTTCCGGTGTATGCGGTCGCCTCATGTGTTGCCTGCAATATGAACACGATAACTACAAAGCCCTCATCAAGAACCTTCCCCGAACAAACAGCCATATTCAAACTCCCGACGGCACGGGTCGAGTTCTTAAGAATGAAATACTGGAACAACGCGTCGTGGTTCGACTGGAAGATGAAACAATAATGACCTATGCTCTTGACGAATTGCCAAAGCAACAAAACTCACAGAATTCGCAGAAACCGAAAAATCCTCAAAATTCTAAAAATCCTAAAAAACCCTGAACCTGAATAACCAATACATGTCACAAAATAAGTTTTATATCACGACCCCTATTTATTACGTTAATGATGTCCCTCATATAGGCCATGCCTACACCACTATTGCAGCGGATGTAGTGGCACGTTACAAACGCCTTGAAGGCTATGAAGTCTTTTTTCTCACGGGCACTGATGAGCATGGACAGAAAGTCCAACAAGCTGCTACGGACCTTGGCGTGAGCCCCCAGGAGCATGTCGATAAACTACATCAGCGTTTTAAAGAACTCTGGGTGCGGCTCAATGTTTCCAACAACGATTTCATCCGCACCACAGAAGATCGGCATAAAAAATTAGTCCGCGACATTCTTCAGGAACTTCACTCAAGAGATGAAATATACAGGGACAGTTATGAAGGCTGGTATTGCACACCTTGCGAACGATTCTGGACCGAGAAAGATCTGGCGGAAGGAAACTGCCCGGAATGTCGGCGCAAGGTTGAAAAAATCAAAGAACATAATTATTTTTTTCGCATGGGAAAATATCAGCAATGGCTGATTGATCGGATTAATAGCGATCCACATTTCATTCTGCCCGCTTCACGCAGAAATGAAGTGCTCGGGTTTCTTGATAAACCGCTTGAAGATCTATGCATCTCGCGGCCCAAGGCCCGGCTTCCCTGGGGTATCCCCCTGCCCTTCGACGAAGAATACGTCACCTATGTATGGTTCGATGCTCTGATCAACTATATCTCCATTCATGGTTCGTTGGACGACATCAAAGCCTCTGGATTTTGGCCCGCAGATCACAATATGGTCGGCAAAGATATTCTCACCACACATGCGGTTTACTGGTCCACCATGCTGAAGGCAATCGGACTGGAACCTCCCAAAAATATTTTCGCGCATGGCTGGTGGACCGTAAACGGACAGAAAATGTCCAAGTCTTTGTTCAATGTTGTCGAACCCAATAATTTGATCGACCAGTTCGGAGTCGATGTCATTCGCTATTTTCTATTGCGCGAAGTCCCATTTGGACTGGACGGCGACTTCTCGCATAAAGCTCTTATAGGTAGACTCAATAGCGATCTGGCTAACAACCTCGGAAATTTATTAAACCGAACCATCAGTATGATGAAGAAGTATTTCAATGGAGTCATCCCTACTCCCGCAACAACAGGCGATGAAGACAGTGATCTCGCTAACAAATCCAAGGAAGTCATTGGCGATGTACGCAAGCTTTACGACGAACTGGCTTACAATAAAATCCTGCAAAAAATCTGGGAACTTGTGGACGCCACCAACCAATACATCGACAAGGCTGGCCCATGGAATCTCGTCAAAACCGATGAAGGTAAGGAACGATTGAAAACGGTGATGTACAACTCTGCAGAATCACTTCGCGTGCTGGGAGTTTTGTTGAATCCCTTCATGCCAGAGAGCACCACCGCCCTGATGAAACAATTGGGCGTTGAAACTTCGATAGAAGAACAAGGTATGAAGTCCATCGATGAATGGGGTGGGTTGAAACCGGAAAGCCAAACGCAAAAGGCCAAACAATTATTTCCAAGAATCGAAGACAAGCAGGCGGAGAAAATTCTAGCTAAACTTGCCGCTCCCAAAGAAGAAAAGCAGGACAGTGGTAATCAAATCACTATCGACGATTTCATGAAAGTGGAACTTCGAACTGGAAAAATTCTCGAAGCAGAAAAAGTCAAAAAATCAAAAAAACTCATCCAGCTTAAAGTTGATATCGGTACCGAGACCAGACAGGTACTGGCCGGTATTGCCGAAAGCTACGAGCCCGAAGACCTTATTGGTCGAACAGTGGTTATCGTTGCGAACCTCAAGCCTGCCAAGCTAATGGGCATCGAATCACAGGGCATGGTTCTGGCGGCAAGCAAGGACGGAAAAATTCTTCTCGCAGGGTTCGATGAGGAACCCGGGCAAGGGATACAAGTAAGATGATCATCGATACTCACGCACATATTGATGTCACCGACTATGACGAAGATCGCGAAGCGGTGATCCAACGCGCCCGCGAAAGCGGCGTGCAATACATGGTCAATATTGGCTGCGATGTCGAAAGCAGTTACCGCTCGATGGAACTTTCGGAACAATACGATTTCATTTACGCAACAGCCGGAATTCACCCGCACGATGTCAAGTCTATCGACGTCGACACCTACACCCACTTGCGGCAACTCCTGCAGCACCCGAAAGTCATCGCTCTGGGAGAGATCGGACTCGATTACTTCAAAAACTATTCTCCTCAGGATGAACAGCGCACTCATTTCCGCAAACAAATCCAGCTTGCACGAGAAATGAACAAGCCTATCGTCATACACAGCCGGGATGCCAGTGAAGATATCATTGCTATTCTGTCCGAGTTCTATCCCAAAGATCCAACTGCGCATTCGGGAATCTTCCACTGCTTTTCAGGCGATCAGGAGTTGGCTGACAAAGCGCTGGAGATGGGGTTTTACATCTCCTTTTCCGGCTCGGTAACTTTTAAAAAAGCCGATGACCTCAGGACCGTGGCAAAGACGATTCCGGCTGATCGACTGTTCGCCGAAACCGACTGCCCTTACCTGACCCCCGCTCCGCATCGAGGTAAACGCAACGAACCGGCTTATGTAAATTTCACCGCCGAGAAACTTGCGGATATTCGTGGACTGAAAATCGAAGATGTAAAACGCACCATGGCACTCAACTTTTTCGAGCTGTTCGGAATAGGAGAAAACGCTAAAACCGGAACCGTTTCATATAAAATCCGCAATTCACTTTACCTTAACCTGACGCAACGGTGCACAGCAGATTGCTCATTCTGCACCCGGTTGACCCGGCCTGTGGTTCAAGGCTACAATTTGAAACTTGACCGGGAACCCACAGCAAAAGAAGTCTGGGAAGCCATCGATAATGTTAAAAGTTATGACGAGATCGTATTCTGCGGGTTTGGCGAGCCTACACTACGATTGGATGTCGTCAAGGAAGTGGCACAAAAAATCAAGGATGCTGGAGGACGAGTACGACTCAACACCAACGGCCACGGCAACGTCATCAACAAACGCAACATTCTTCCTGAACTGTCGGGCCTGATCGATGAAATTTCGGTAAGTCTTAATACTGACACATCCGATGCCTACGACGAAATTTGTCGGCCATTACCCATGTTTCGAAACAGCATCTATGCCAAGATCAAAGAGTTTATCACCGAGGCCAAAAAACATATTCCTGAAGTGCAGGCCACCATAGTCACACACCAGAAGGATGTTGATGAAACTCAGTGCGAGGATATCGTCAATAAAGAGTTCGGCGTGAAATATAGGGCACGAAGATACAATATAGTTGGATAGCGGCGTACCACCGCTGGTAAGGGTTTTGCTCCCTCTTTTTCAAAGTACCCGCACCAGGGGCATGAGGGCAAATAAAAAAATATCACAAGGGGTCGAAGTGATTTACAAACAGGGGTTTGCATAATTCATACATATGGAAAACACTGAAAGTCCTACAAACAATCAAGATACTTCTCCCTCGCGAAGCGGGGTAGTTTGGGTTTCATTGGGCGCATGTATGGCGGGATTGAGCGTCATGCTCGGTGCCTTTGGCGCACATTCTTTAAAGGCTCGGTTGACCGAGAAAAAACTCGCCACGTTTCACACAGCGACGGACTACCTCGGCTATCACGCTCTCGGCCTGATTGCCATCGGTATCCTGATACTGGTACTCAATGAAGAACTCCGCGCCAAACTGCAGCGCTCTGCAAGGTGGATCAGTGCAGGGATTGCTTTATTCAGCGGTAGCCTTTATGTCCTCACCTTCGATGGACCGCGTTTTTTTGGCCCGATCACCCCCTTGGGCGGACTCTGCTTTATGATCGGCTGGTTTACGTTAGCCATCAGCCTTTTCAAATATTCCCGCACCCGAGTTTAGCCCTCCTATCTTCGAATTTAAAACGAGCACTTTTTGTTGTAAGACCACGTGTAAAGTAACAGGCCGCCAGGGCGCTCCTCACAAACTTTTTTTTATGGGAGGAGTATTGTGAGAAAGGCCCTGGCAGCACAATTAATTAGAATCCAAAACGCAGATACATTCTCAATGACTGCTCATCCCCCGCAGTATTTGATGTCCCGCCTACCTTTACGTCAGAAGTTCTATATTCCATATTCAGTTTCACATTGGGTACAAAGTGGTACTGAAGGGCTCCTACGATGGCATATTCCTCGGCTTTACTGTCTAAAGTGTTGTGCCAGTCATATCTTGCTATGCCAAGAATTTTTTCAGAGAACTCGTATGTACCTTCTACTGTTCCACTGACAGCCTTATAATCATTTGTCTTTGTATCTTCAGTGAAATTCAGATCATCACCTCCATTAAAGTGAAAAGCCTGAGCTGTAAGATCCCACCTTTCACCAAATATTTGCAAACCACCACCAACGGTAACCGAATCCCCGTTATTGGTTTTTGTTCCGCTTTCATCGGTACGGAACATAACAGACAAGGTATGTCCCTTTTCACCGAAGTCTTTCATCAAGTATCCAAAAAAAGATTTGAATAACTTGTCTTCCGTTTCTGTGGTTGATCCATCACCTGTTCCCAAAATATATCTGAGTCCGGAATCTATAAATTGTCCGTTTACCTCAACACCCTCATTGCTGAATGTCACATTATCTCCACGGTCTGCTGTGGTTTGAACCAGATAGGTTGAGAAGGTGAGTCTTCTTGGATGTGACAGGCTGTAATTATCAACATTATACTGTCCGACCTTAATGTTTAAGGCGCTGTCAGGAAGAATATCGTTAAATTGTAAAAGCGGAAGGTTATCCTCCGTCAAAGCATCAATGAAATATGAAATTCTTGGAGCCAATGTTCCCCCACTGAATAATTCCAAACCTTCAAACTTAAACTCGCTAACGCTCGCACCAGCAGTGTTAGTGCGGTTATCTGTAAATTTCCAGCCCATACGTCCTATGGCCGCAAGTGGGATTACTTTTTCTTCCCAAACAAACTTACCTTTTTCACCTGCCAGTCGATACCCACGATTTTTAAAAGCAACCCCAAATTTATTTAATTTGGGAAATTGCTGATGGCACTGTGTACAACGAAAAGAGTGTTTACGTGCAAAAGCTGGTATCGCTTCTGCTCTTTCAGGCAACAAACCCTCAAAAGCTGAGACAACAAACATAATTCCTAAAACTACCCCGATAAACCTCGACATTTTCTTTTCTCTCCTTAAAGCAACTAATAATTCATCAAACAAAAAAAAGCCCCGGCAAAATTTCACTTTCTAGTGAAATCAGCCGAGGCTTCCTTTGGATTGACCCCTGTTAAATCTTCTTTAACAAAACTACTTTTTGATATTTTTCTAAGTTATTTCTTCCTCTCTTGTGATTTTCTTTATTTTCCCCAAGTGGAAATGAAGGGTCACTTTTCCCGTAAACATTGAATTCATAAGCTTTTTAATGCAACCAATTATTCTTTCCACTTCCTAGAGTCGCCTAAACTTACCTAAATGAAAATGATTATCATTACTAAAATAGTATGCTATATTACTTTTCATCACAAATATTGTCAAGTGACATTTACTCCATGATTATTAAACTTTAAATATTCAACAACATTGCATAAAACAACGAAATCAATATTATTTCTGTCCTCCTTAATTGTTCTTTCGTCGTGCGGACCGAATACATTTTTCGGAACCTGGTCGACAATTTTGGCTCCAGGCAGTTCGTCGCACCCACCCTCACCAGTTCAACACGAATTTATTGATAAGGCTGGTTTCAGAAATGCTCCTGAAAATGTCCAAAATAAAAATGCAATTAAAATTATTGGTATTCCTAATCGAGATCGAAATATTTTAGGTCTGAATGATTCCGGAGGGAGAACTGGCTATTCAGTTACCACTGGGGATTTCAATAATGACGGGTTTGACGATATCGCTTTAGGAGCACCTGAGTCAGATGGTATTTTGAAAAATACAACACCATCAGGCTGGGTTTATATGATTTTTGGTGACAAAAAGTTTTCCAGAACACTTGACCTGAAGCTTGAGTTAGATGTGAGTTTTTGGGGCGGAAGTGGAGGTGGAAGAAATCATTTTGGCCATGCATTAACTTCTTCAGATTTAAATGGAGATGGTTTGTTGGATTTAATAATTGGTGCTCCACATCAAAACGGTCCAAGGAATAAGCGAATACACTCTGGAGCCATTTATGTAGTCTTTGGAAAAGAAAAATTCGAAAAAGTTAATAACCTCTCACAAATGGCTGACCTGATAATATTTGGAGCAAAAGATGGCGACTTGGCAGGATTTTCTCTGGCTTCGGGTAATTTAAATGGTGATGGTTATATGGATTTGATCATTGGAGCGCCCGGCACCAGGAGTGAAAGAACAATGAAATCTAAAGCTGGAGCCGTTTTCCTTTTATTTGGAAGAAAAAAATTCCCTCCAATTATCAATTTAGCCCAATACCATAATGGTCGGTTATCAGGTGGCGATGGAGCAGCAGGAAAATTGTCGTTCTCTGGAAACTTGGCAGATCAGGCAGGCTACTCTGTTTTGTCGAAGGATGTTAATTTAGATGGATTTGACGATGTATTAATTGGCGCACCCTATTCTGATGGTTTTTTGAATAAAGGTGAAGATGTTGGAGAAGTTTTTCTAGTATTGGGAAGAAAAAAATTTCCGGGAAATTTAGACCTGATAAGGGAATCTGATAGTACATTTTTTGGTTCGAAAGATTTTGAATACTCTGGCAAGCAACTTGCTTCCGGTGACATATATGGAAATGGGGTGGCTGATATTCTGATAAGTTCTCCAGGTACTAAGATAAATACAAAATCTAATATTTCCAGCGGAATAGTATTTTGTGTTCCAGGAAGATCATCCTGGCCGAAAACAATATTTTTGAGAGAAAACACTAATAAAGCTTTTTTAAATCATTACTCAACTTTTGGTAATGATTATGAGTCATCCATGTCTGGTAAAAATATTTTAGAATTTGGATCAGGAATAGCATCTTTAGATTTAAACGGTGATAAAAGAGATGACTTGATAGCAGGAGTCCCTGGTGCCCCAAAAGGGACGTCAGATTTTGGGGCTGGTTCATTAGATTTCTTTGTTACTAAAAATAAACAACGCGGGCTTACCGCTTCAGGATTTTTTCAGCCAAAAAGAATTAATCCCAAGGAGTCTTTAGGGAAATCCATTGCCTTGGGTGATATTAACGGGGACGGAAACAAGGATATTCTAATCGGTGCTCCGGGAATGCTTAGAAACAAACAAAGCGGGGCAAGTGGCGGGGCTTACGTTATTTTTGGTCCTGACCTTTTATAAGAGCAAAAGAATGTAGTCATGCATCTGTTGTTTATAAAGAAAGCTTGTACACTTGAAAGAAAAAGGGTTTGAGGCAAAATCACCACAAACCCTTGATAAATGTTGCAGCCCTTAGAGAAGCAGTATCCTAAGGGTGGCAGCTTCAACAGATTAATTCTGAAAGTGGCGACACTCTCTCTTAATTTAATGCTTCACTTCCTGGTTCCAAAAGCAGGGTTTTCCTTCAATAGTATTTATTTTACAGACTGTATAAAGCGGGCAACTCCCCATCAACCCAGTAGCAAGAGGAACAAGTCCAACGACTGCCAGAACCACCCCCAATGTCCCCATGGAAAAAATACCGCAAGAAATTAATGCGACTCCTAAAATGACCCGTACAGTTCGATCCAGCGTACCCAGATTTTTTGTAAACATGACAACCTCCTTTTTATTGTTTTAACGTCAGGGGGTGCCACCATTTTCCATACCTGATTAAAAAATCCAGAAAATGGTTGTAGTAGTGAAGACACCCCCCTTTTGTATTTACTGACGGATGAACAACTAATCATCTACTACTTAAATATAGGATGGTGAAGCTTAAAAAGGTATCGTGGCAACTGTGAATTAGAGGGTAGTATTTCTACTACAAATAAAAAAAGGCCCGGGGATTAGCCCGAACCTTTTCGCAACACTTATTTTCGTCAGGGGAGTATGGGCAGTGTTACCAGAATAGGGTCTCCATCCAAAGCTTTGAGGAACTCGACCAGATCCCTTTTTTCCTGATCTGTCAATCCCAGTGGAGTAATGAAGGGACTGATATTTTCCTTCACATCCCCTCCTCGATCATAAAATTCGATCACATCCTCCAAAGTGGCCTCTGTCCCGTTATGCATATAAGGTGCAGATTTAGTAATGTCTCTCAATCCCGGAGTTTTGAAAGCTCCTTTATCAAAATCGTCCTTGCTTTCATTATATCTTCCGAGATCAACTTTCAAGGGACCGGCTGGTTTGACCCCGATGTTATGAAAACCACTATCCGTAAACACAGGGCCATTGTGGCAAATACCACATTTGGCCTTTCCAAAAAACACATTCATCCCATTCACCGCGGAGGCAGACATGGAACTCTTATCACCCGCCCAATACTTGTCATAAGGTGCATTTTTTGAAACCACCGAACGTTCAAAGGTGGCAAGCGCCTTGGCAATATTATCGATGGTTAATGCATTTCTGCCAAATACCTTGTTGAATCGACTCACATAACCGGGAAGGACTTTCAACTCCCTAATCAGTTCATCATAATCCTGATTCATTTCAACAGATGCGGCGATGGGTCCCTTGGCTTGGTCTTCCAGTGACTTTTTACGACCATCCCACATTTGAACCTCAAAGTAACCGCTATTGATGATGGTCGGAGAATGTCGTCCCAGTTCCTTTTGTCCATCACCAATGGTGCGTGGTAGACCATCGCTCCAACCCAGCCCGGGATTATGGCAGGTAGCACAACTGATCCAGTTACTTCCTGAAAGCCGAGGATCAAAATAAAGCATTTTGCCCAGCTCTTCCTTGTCCTTGGACCAAGCATTGTCGGAAGGATGCTTCATGACCGGGACAGGCTCATAAACAGAATCTTCAGCAAAAACTTCAATCGGGAAAAAACCAATAACGCATGCAAGAACTAAAATAGAAATGCGTTTCATAAAAATATCTCCTCGATAAAATACTATCAACCAAACACTGACAAACATGAATTACTAATGGCAATTCCCCATCCCTCGTTTTTCGAGGTATTTTTGATGGTAGTCTTCCGCTATATAATATTTCGGCGCAGGAGTGATTTCTGTAACAATTGGTGACCCGAAACGCCCCGACTGACTCAGCTTTTCCTTTGATGCCCTGGCAGAGGCTTCCTGTTCCGGTGAATGAAAATAAATCGCAGAACGATATTGAGTTCCCCTGTCTGGCCCCTGTCGATTCATTGTCGTCGGATCATGACACCCCCACAAAACTTCGAGTAGGGCCTCATAAGAAACGATGGACGGATCATATTCCATCCGAACCACTTCAGCATGCATGGTCTGCCCGGTACAAACATCTTCATAAGTGGGATTTTGAGTTGTCCCCC
>JAJDBI010000279.1 GCA_029261435.1 Nitrospinaceae bacterium | reverse complement strand
AGGATCATGGGAAACCAGGAAATAAGAATGCTCATATACCAGCTTGTCTGTTCAGGTGGCACCACTACAATACGAACACTTTTCTCTCTGAGTGATTTGATGAGGTTTGGGTCTGTTGGTGGAGCAGTAGTCTGGAAAGATTGACCATCCATATACTTACCGTTGATACTATCACCACGAATCATTACCTCAGTAACCTGCCCCTGCTCAACCTGGTCCATAAAATCACTGAAAACCACTTCCGATTGAGGGGTTAAAGGCGGATTAAATATATTGAATAAAGCGATCAGGACAATACCGATCACTAGCCAAAGTGCTAAGTTTTTATAGAATTGATTCAAAATCATCTCCTTACAGAGTTATTTCCACTAACATGGGTCACTACAATGGTACCACAAAAACAATTTTTGTCGCCTTCTTTAATATCAACCTTTTAAAGACTTTTTCCCTCTATAAACAGAACCTTTTTAGTATTTTCGGTAACACGGAAGGAATCAGAGATTCTCTCCCCATACACCCAGATAATATCGTCATGTGTATTTGTCAAGATGGGGATCAGAGATCTCTCTTCACGAGGCACCTTTTGATCAATGAAGTAGGACTTTACTTTCTTGTGACCTCTCATCCCTAATGGCACAAAACGATCGCCCGGCTGGAAAAACCGAATTTGAATATTTTCACCGGTCTTTTCAAAGTCCAGAAACGCCTGCTTCTGGTTTCCAGGTTTTGGCATGGGGGGTTCCAAAAGGCGCACTTGGAACTGAATCCCAACTTCTTCCAAGCTCGTCACACCTGGAATCTCTAACCTTTTCGTCTTTTTATCAATTTCAGTTGAGACCAAATCATCGGATTTAGAAAAACACACTGTGCCATAACGACAATCCACTCGTACACTACCGGGAAACTTCAACCAACAACCCACCCGAGCACTTGCAAAAAGACCGAGAACCTGCTGAACATGTAAGGCTGTGATTCCACGCAAACTCCCATTTAATTGATAAAAAGTTTCACGAATCAACCGCCTTTTCATTGCGAGAGGTTGCATCTCAAATTCGTTTATCTCAAAACATAAGTCCTCATTCTCGGGAGTCACAAGTTGCGAATAGAGCTCACGAGTATTTTCTGACATCCATTGTTCTTCTCCGCGAGCAATTTCTGCCAGGCTCAACAGATTTTCCGAAATTTCAGGATTAAATGTCTTTAAGAAAGGAATTACTTCATGCCTGATTTTATTTCTGCGATATTTTGTTTCATTGTTTGAGGAGTCTGTGCGATAGATCAGGTTCTGTTCATCTAAAAAACCCTCTATTTCGGATCGGGTGCAATTTAAAAGAGGTCGAATTACATGCCCTCTTGCTTCTGGTATTCCAGCAAGCCCTCTTAATCCCGTCCCTCGAAACAAGTTCATCAAAACCGTCTCAACCCGGTCGTCTGCGGTATGTCCAAAGGCAATCTTGTTCCCCTTTACAGACAACAGAACATCTTCCAGAAATTGATACCTTAAAATGCGCGCCGACTCCTGAAAAGAGGATTTCAGAGTAGACTTTTTCACATCTATCTTGTCGACAAAAACCGGAAGGGAAAGTTTACTCGCTTCATTCTCAACAAAGCTTGCATCCTTGTCAGATTCCTTGCCGCGGGTCAAATGGTTCAAATGACCGACAAACAATTCATAACCAAGTTCTTGCGAGAACTGCTCCAACAGATAAAGTAATGCCAGCGAATCGGCCCCGCCGGAAACAGCCACTAAAACCTTATCGCCCGGCTCGATCAATTCAGTAATTGCTGACTTTACTTTTTTTGTGAAGCTTGACATGAATCCGTTACCA
This sequence comes from Nitrospinaceae bacterium, assembly GCA_029261435.1. Lineage (GTDB taxonomy): Bacteria > Nitrospinota > Nitrospinia > Nitrospinales > VA-1 > LS-NOB. The sequence continues at coordinate 6,156 of JAJDBI010000279.1, read as the reverse complement.
AAAAAGGGGAATGACACCCCATGCCCAGAGAATCAATCAACATGGAGTCAGGCCATTACTGGAAGAATTCTGTCAAACACGCCCATACTTTTAATGGTGGTGACTACCATCATGAACATGGCCGTGGGCTAACTCTTCCTCAGTAGCATCGCGTATTCCAAGAATTTCTAAACTAAAATGAAGGGTTTGACCTGCAAGAGGATGATTGCCATTCACATTCACATTTTCCCCATCAATACTCTCAACAGTGAAAATATTTTCCTTGCCATTCATTTCAGAAGAAAATTGCATATCAGGTTTAATATCCATATCCGCTGGGAAATTCGAGCGGGCAACTTTCAGAAAGAGCTTGGGGTCCACATCGCCGTATCCTTTTTCAGGTAAGACCGTTACTTCCTTTTTATCCCCAACCTTCAATCCTTCAATTTCCTCCTCCAATCCTGGAATATTACCCCCAACTCCGTGAAGATAATTCATAGGTTCCTTAGCGTCAGCCTTGCCCAAGTCTACTCCGTCAGAGTTCTTCAAAGTATAGGCCAGAGTCACAACATCATTTTTCTTAATCACAACTTGCTCCTTCTTATTTAAAGATACCAGTGGTTTGAGTTATTATTTGTCAGCAAAAATTCAGAGGCGAGAAATATAAAGCAAGCCTTAATCAACAATTGACCTCAAAAAACTAAAGACGATTCAATAGCTTTTCTTTGCGATCTTGATACTCCTGCTCAGTCATACTTCCTTGATCTCGTAATTTCTTTATATGTTTAAGTTTTTCCTCCAGGGATTCAATTCGCGAATACTCTTTATCTTCAGATTTCAGTTTTGATTTCTCAACGGACTTATACATTTCCTCCCATTTTTTCTGCAAGTTTTGTTGGCGGGAATCGTTCTCTGAACTCAGTTTCTTTTTTGTCCTTATACGATTGCTTGTTTTCTTTTTTTCGACATCCATTGAAACCAAGCTCTTATTCTTATCGGGCTCTGAAAATAAATTCACCTCAATAAAAGCTGCTTTCTTTAATTCGCCCATCCAGTCCTGATATCCTTGCTTTTGCTTTTCCATAGCAAGAATTGCAGAAACGCGCTCCTTAGCATCCTTTAATGTTAAAGTTTTGCCGGACACAACTTCCTCAACTTTAATAATATGATAACCATATTCTGTTTCAACAATATCACTGATCTGACCAGGCTTTAAATTGAAGACCGCCTCTTCAAACTCACGAACCATTTTACCTCTCACAACAAAACCGACATCTCCACCATCGCTGGCAGAAACATCTTCCGAGTATTCCATAGCAAGTTCGGCAAAATCCTTACCTTTGCGAATCTCTTTGAGAACTTTTTTTGCCTGTTGTAACTTTGCCTTTCTATTTGTCTCGGAAGAACTACGCTCAGCAATAAAAAGGATATGGCGGGCTCGCACCTTACCATCCTCCCAGAATTCTTTCTGATGGGTCCTGTAATACTGATTGACTTCCTTATCACTGACTTTCACTCGATTGTTAATTTCAAATCGAGTGATTTTTGAAACCAGTATCTGGTCGCGAATATGATTTCTATAGGAACTCAGGCTCCTGCCTTCTCGCTCCAACATTTGTTCTAATTGACCTTCTTGAAGTCCGTTTTTCTGCGCGATATCCTTCATCGCCGCATCAATAGAATCTTCATCAACGATAAAGCCAAGTTTTTTTCCCTCCTGAAGCATAAGCCTTTCGTCAACAATCATATTAAGTGCTTCCTTCAGCAGTTCTTCTTCAGGAATGCTCACAGGGGACCTCGCATACTTCTGCCGCAAAAGATTAGCCCTCTCTTCAACTGAGCTCAAAGTGACTATCTCTGTGTTTATTTTCGCAGCTACCTTGTCAAAGACCTTGGCATAAACCACCAACGGAAAAAGAGCCAGAGACAATATCAAAGGCAGAACAAAACCCGCTTTAGTTAATTTTTTTAAGAAACTCATAGTTAATATCAATTAATGATTTTTCCTTCAACTGGACCAGCCATTTCTGGAATGCTTTATCCTGTTGCTCCCGGAGCAAAACTCGTTCAATTTGTTTTTTTGATTCATCGAAGCTCATCTTTCGATCTTCCACTTTGTCAACAACCTTGAACAAATGAAATCCATAAGGTGTGCGAATGATGTCACTGACACCATCAATTTTCAGTTTAAAAACATTATCAAATTCTTCAGGCATCTGACCCGCTTCGAAATAACCTAAATCCCCGCCTCGGACTCCCTCAGGTCCCAGCGAATATTCTCTAGCCAAACCCGAAAAATCCTTCTGTTTTGTCTGTAATTCTTTTTGGATCTGTCGAATCTCTTCTTCTGTTTCAACCATAATATGAAGAGCTCTTACCTGCTCTCTCTTATGAAATTTAGACTCATTAGTATTAAAATAACGAAGCTTTTCACCATCGGTCACCGATACTTTACTATTGACAAAATTGTTAATCAATTTATTTATCAACAGGTTGTTTTCTATGATGTTCTCCCATTCCTTTCGGGATAGGCCTTCAAATTCCAGTTGTTTATTAAACGAGTCTTCTGCATACCCCACTTCTGTTTTCAATAATGCATCACTCAACTCTTCCTGACTGATATCGATATTATTCTTTTTTGCTTCCTGTCGGAAAAGAGTATTTTGCACTATCTGCTCCAAAGTTCTATTTTTCAGCCACAGAAGTTCTTCTGGTACGGATTCTCCTGTGCCCTGCACGCGGAATTTTTTCTTATGAACCTTAAGCTCTCTCTTAAATCGATCAATATGGATTTCCTCATTATTTATAACAGCAATGACAGCATTATCATCCAACTCATCAGGCGAAGAAGTATTGGAACAAGAAATGATATTCAGGCATATTCCAAGGGTTATTACTGTCAACCATTTTTTCGACATTATTCATTCACCTCTATGGATTGCAATGAACTAGCCAGCTTTTGCAAATAAGTTCCGATATGTTTTAAATCCGTTTTCCACCCTTTACGATCCAGACGAATATTGATTTTGTACTCAGACTTAATACTCAACCGTTCATCGAACATGGACGTTAAACTTTCCGGGTTGATAGGCGTTGAAGGCAATAAGTGTAAGTGAGCTTCATTTTGTTTCACTTCAATTTTAGAAATATGAATCTGCTGACAAAATATACGTATCTCTAAAAGTGCCAGAAGTTTTGCTACTGGCTCAGGATGCGGGCCATACCTGTCTGTCAACTCACTTGCTATCGCCGGGCCTTCTTCAATATCACTCGATATCTGTATCCTACGGTAAAAATCCAGACGTTGATTCAGATCCGGAACATAGTCTTTTGGAATGAATCCTTTTACCATCAAATTCAGTTCCGTCTCAATACGGGAATCGATTTTTTCCCCACGAATATCTTTCACCATGTCCTCGACCAGTTTGCAATAGAGGTCAAATCCGATCGACGCAATATGGCCAGACTGATTGTGCCCCAGCATATTACCCACTCCACGGATTTCCATATCGCGAGCTGAAAGTTGGAAGCCGGCCCCAAGCTCGCTCAGTTCTTCAATAGCGCAAAGTCGTTTACGAGCTTCATCACTCAAACCGCCCGTCCCAGGAATCAATAGATAGGCATAAGCCTGATGCTTATATCGCCCCACCCTCCCACGTAATTGATACAGTTGAGCCAGTCCAAACTGGTCTGCGCGATTAATGATGATTGTATTTGCAGAAGGAATATCAAGCCCGGACTCTACAATGGATGTGCTCAATAAAATATCAATTTCCTTATCCATAAATTTTTTCATCACTTTTTCCAACTGATGCTCTGGCAGTTGACCATGGGCAATATCTATTTTCACATCAGGTGCCACCCTACGAATCATTTCGGCAATAGAATGGATGCTGCGAATTTTATTGTGCACAAAAAACACCTGCCCGCCCCGGTCTATTTCTCGCATTATTGCTTCGCGAATCACTTTTTCATCAAATTTGCGAACAAAGGTTTTGACTGCAAGGCGGTCTACTGGCGGTGTTTCTATAACACTCAAGTCGCGCACCCCCATAAGAGAAAAATGCAGAGTGCGGGGAATTGGTGTTGCGGTGAGCGTCAGAATATCCACGGCATTTCTGAGCTTCTTCAGCTTTTCTTTGTGCTTGACCCCAAAGCGTTGTTCTTCATCTACAATGATCAAGCCTAGCGCAGCAAACTCTACGTCTTTAGACAGCAATCGATGCGTTCCTATAATGATATCCACATTACTTTTTTTCAGTTGCTCCAAAGTCTCTTTTTGTTCACTCGGGGTGCGAAACCTGTTGACCATGTCAATCTTGACCGGGTACTCGCGAAAACGTTCGCGAAAGGTCTGTAAATGCTGTTGGGCCAGAATTGTGGTTGGCACCAGAACGGCGACTTGTTTTTTGTCGAGAACCACCTTGAAAGCCGCCCGCATGGCGACCTCTGTTTTCCCATAACCCACATCACCACAAATTAACCTGTCGGTCGGTTTATCCTTCTCCAGGTCTGCTTCTACATCCTCAATGGCCTTTAACTGATCATCAGTTTCCTCATATTCGAACGCGTCAGCAAACTCGCGCATCAAAAGAGTATTATGTGAATAAGAGTGACCGCTTGCCAGTTCCCGCGAAGCATATAGTTTCAGCAGATCCCCAGCCATTTCCTCAATCGCTTCTCTGACTTTTTTCTTCTGGCGTTTCCATGCGGCTCCCCCCATTTTACTCAATGGAGGTGCAGTTTCTGTTGAGCCAACATATTTTTGAACCAAGCCTAATGCTTCCATAGGGAGGTACAGTTTTTCATCATCGGCATACATGATTTCCAAAAACTCTCCACCACCTACACCCGTTTGTAATTCACGAGTTCCTTGATACAAACCAATGCCATAATCTATATGAACCAGAAAATCTCCATCCTTTAAATCTTTCAGTCCTCGTTGAAAAACCTGCGAGCGAGGTTTTCTGCGATGGCGATGCTTATGTGTTCTTCCAAATATTTCGTGTTCAGCAATAAAAACATGATTGAACGATTTTAGTTGAAAGCCTTCACTGATCCGCCCAAGATCGACATCGATTTCCAACCCCCATTCATGAAGCAACTCGTGAATACGGTGAACCTGCCCCTTTGTCGGTGCCACCACCACTACCCTATTAGCCTCTTCTTGCCATTTAAGGACTTGTGAACTAAAATCTTCAAACTTTCCGACTAGTGGCGGGATGTGTTTCACCTTCAGCCCAAGGGTACGGTCCAATTCCTCATCGGAGGTTTTCAGAGTGTTCAAGGCAATGCATCTCTTAAAACCTGATACATTCTTCTTGAATTCATCCATCGTTAAATACAGTTCTTCTGGAGCAGCGGCAATATCCCCATTTTCCATAACCGTTGCATACTCTGCTTCAATGAGGTTTTGAAATTGTTCAGATTTGTCCTGCAACTGATCTTCATCCGTAAGAACGACTAGCGAATCTCGATCCAAATAGTCAAAAAGTGATTCTTGATCGGGATTGAAGAAAGGGGCCAGATACTCCATCCCGGAAAATACCCCGAGGTGCTGAATTTTTTCCAGTAATTCCTTCAAAATCAGACGATCACTTGAGTTTTTATCGGCAAAGTTATTGATGGCCTCCACACCCTGTTTCTTTTCCACTTCGTTCAAACTAAGTTCTCGTACAGGAAGAATATTCACGCTATCCAGTTCATTAGTAGAGACTTGAGATAAAACATCAAACTCCCGAATGGATTCGACTTCATCACCAAAAAACTCAATACGAATAGGATTCATGCTACCGGGTTGAAATAAATCAACGATATCTCCCCGCGCACTGAACTCGCCTCGGTTTTCCACCAACGGGGAACGTGTAAAGCCATTTTCGGATAGACAGGTTTCTAAAAACTCCCGTTCCAGGCTCATTTTGCAATTAACGGGATAAACAAGTTTCTCCAGAACAGCTCGAGGCATGACCCTTTGTAAGCCTGCTTCCAATGGCACTATCAGAACTAAGGGCTCCCCATTTCGGAGTCGGTTGAGGATATCCAGCCTTTCCCCGGATATTTCATTTAATGGCGAAAGCTGCTCGTAAGGAAGAAGTTCCCAGGCAGGAAAAAAACAGAGTGGATGTTTAATCTTTTCATAATGAAAAAAATACTTTAGATCATCTTGTAATATTTCAC
>JAJDBI010000278.1 GCA_029261435.1 Nitrospinaceae bacterium | reverse complement strand
GGGCATTATGTTCGATAAATTTCTTAAAATACAGAATTTGTTCATTAGATACTTCAATGGGATGTTCAAGAACAAACCAGCTTACAGTTTCTGAGCAAGGAGGAGTGGTGAGAGAACCGGAGTAGTGAAAGTATTCTTTTGTAGAAGGCAATAGACTCGTGACATTAAATAGATCCTTTTCATAAGAAACTTCCTTATTGACCACAGTTGGGATTCGGTCCCAGATTTTTTGAATATATGGGTTGTGCTTTCCTTTTATTAAGAAAATTCCAACAACTACATAAAGATGATCAGAGGTTTTATGAACAAGGTGCACCTCCATGTCATAGTGCTTCCCGTTAACCTGATGTTCGCTGGGCGAATGAAAATGAAATTGAATCAACTCAAACCTTTCACTCTCCCAATTTATGAAGCTTCCAGGTTTGTAAGTTATGTGAATGGTATGACTATTGTTTATTATATCGATAGGGGTCGGAGAATAATGAAAGTCTAAATCCATTAAATTCGTACCAAGAACATGATTTATATCTATAGGGGATTGATAAACGCCATCTCTGCACATGAGATGTTCCCTATGCTCGTGTTCAATTTCACCCCAATGCTCAGGTCCCGTTCCACCCTCATAACCCCAGGGTTGTAAATGTTCTTCTTGCGCAAAAACTCCGCTTGAAAAAAATGTTAAAAGAATTGTTACTATTATCACAGAGATTGATGTGTGAGTTTTAATCATTTTATATTTCTAATTATTAAAAAAATGGTTAAACAGTTCCTATTATAGTGTCTTAAAAGCCTAAAACATTACAGCAACACTTTCATTTTATACTGCTCAATCTATAATATTCCTATAACATACCTGATTATGGATTCTGGAATCGAAAAACTATTCTTTAAGCCGATTGCGGCATTGGCAATCATTGGTATTTTTTTATGGTTTGTCATCAAAATCTTTGCATGGTTTGAAAGAAATTTTAATAAACCTTCTTTTTTCCCATATGCAAAAAAAACTCAATTTTTTAGCTTTGAAGAACGCAGGTTTTATGATGCTCTGGTGGAAGCGGTTGGCCCTGAATTTATGGTGTTTTCCAAATGCAGGGTAACAGACTTGCTCGATGTCGATATGCAGAAACATTTTCGCGCTTTTAATAGAATCAAATTGTTGCAGGTAGATTTTGTTGTTGTCCGCAAGGGAAATGGCGAGGTGGCTTGTACTATTGAGCTAGATGATGAGTTCTCTGACCGGTTTGATAAAGAGAGTTTATTTATGGATGAAGCATTTGCTGCTGCGGGATTACCCTTGATACGATTTGAAGTTCAGCCTGTCTATTCTATCCTTGAGATCCAAAAGGCATTGGTGCTGAGTTTATGAACTGTTTTCTCCTGCTTCAGATCGTCCACACAAGTTCCCATAACAAATAGAGAGGCAACTTTAGATCAAGCCCTTTAAAAAGTTTTAAAGGCTTGAAAGGGCTGAAAAATGTTAAAAATCAAAACATTTGTATTATCGAAATATAAGCCTAATAAAGCAAGAACTAATTATATTTCATAAAGTGACTTGTTTAAATGAAGTAAAGATTGTTGTATTTTCCCGGTGTTATCCAAATCTTATTATCCTCATTATTGAAAAAGGAGAACACCGTGAAAAAGCTTGTTTCCAGTAAACTACTTTTGTTCCTAATTATGACATTTGCATATTTCCAAAACTCAATTCCAACTCATGCTGGTGGATTAAATCCAGAAGCACAGGCAAACAATAATCTCTTAAATACTTTTCGCGTTGGGGCGCTTACTGCAGGAGGAGGAGAAGTTTCTTTACCTGTTCAGGATGGGATTGTAGATTTTTTTGGAGGTTTGGATAAATTCACATCTGGAACTCCAACCCCGCCTGTTTCAATACCTATAATCAGCAATTCCGGTGGAGGCCATCAAGGTCGAACGCATAGAGTTCTTATTCAACCTGCTTCGAATGCAAGTAATATAAGGATTTCAATAAAAGGTCCCAATGCAAATAAAATTATTGTTGATGCTGTAGCTATATGTGAGAGAAGTACTGTACAAGGAGCTGATGGTAACTTTGGAAATTGTATTGCTACTCCGGTATCTCTCTCATTTGGATCAACTCCATTTACACTTAACGCAAATCAAACTCTTGTTAGCAGTAACGTTGGATTTACGTTGGATAGTAATAAAGACTATCTAGTGATTTTTGATATTTCGGATGGAGCAAATGGGTTCGATTTTGTTGCTCCCGCTTCTGCACCTAACGTTCCCACAGGAGCTACGACCTACGTTGCTGTAGCAGGTTCAAATAGCACTTCTACTAAAGACTTTGGTACTTGGGAGAGTGTCCAAAATCTGACATTTTTTGTTTCACTTATAGAAGATGTCGATGCGGTTATTGGTCCGGACACATTAGCCACATTACCGATTACTGCAGAAAGAGTTGCAGAGACCTGTCATCTACTTTTGTTCGAGGAAGATGTGGGCACGATTGTTTTGAATCAGGATTTAAATGCATTCTGTTCAAACGATGGAGGCGTAACTTGGACGGAATTGGTTCTTGGGGATGAAGGAAAATTTTCAGGGAATAAAAGATTGTTATCGGGAACTGCGTTATTTGAATCTTCTGGAAATAGTATGAATTATAAAATTGAAAGGACCAAAGATTTAAATTTAGAAGGCGTAGGATTTGAGTGGAATTGATGTAAAGGAAAATATACCTTATGGGAATTTCATTAGGTTCCCATAACATATATTATGTCAACTAGCTGGGGCGGGTTTAAAATGTGCTCTTTAAGGGGCTCCCATCTTGGTATTAGGAGTTTGTTGCCCTTCAAGGGCCTCAGGGGAAACCAAAATCTGGCCCCACGCCGAGCGGTGGGTTATTTCAGGGAATCTCGCACCGCTTTGGCGATGTGGTTGGCAGATAAGCCATATTTTTCGAAGAGTTCTGGGCCAGTGCCTGTTTCGGCAAAATGGTCTTTCACTGCGATGCGTTTGAAAGGTTTGGATATTTGAGCTTCGAGAAGAACTTCGCCGACGGCATCTCCCAATCCACCGATATAATTATGATCTTCAGCGGTGATGACGGCTTTATGGCTGGACGCCATTTCTATAATAATGTCGCGGTCAATCGGTTTAAGCGTTGAGATATTCACCAGTGTGACGTTAAGACCGTCTTTTTCCAGCATTTCCATGGCCGTCAGGCTTTCTTGAACCATGATGCCAGTAGCGAATATAACCAGGTCGGAGCCTTTTTTTACCACCCTGCCCTTGCCAATCTCAAACTTATAGGAACTATCGAAGATGCCTTTGACTTTCGGACGCCCAAGGCGAAAATAAGCCGGTCCATTATATTCTGCAAGAGCTCGGGTAGCCTGCATGGTTTCCACCCAATCTGCAGGTTGTACGACAATCATGTTGGGAATAGCTCGTGTGTAGGCAATATCGACAATCATTTGAGCTGTGGGGCCATCTTCACCCACTGCGAGTCCAGTATGTGTACCTACTAATTTCACATTGGTGTTGGAATAAGCAACGCTGACGAGAATCTGGTCCATTGTGCGGCCCAGGAGAAAACAGGCAAACCCGGTGGCAAAAGGAATTTTCCCAGTTGTAGCCAGTCCAGCGGCTGTGCAGACCATATCCGCTTCGGCAATACCCATATTGAAAAACCGTTCGGGAAATTTATCGCCGAATTTTTTAGAGCGGGAGCTGTCGCTCACCCCAGCATCAAGAACAACAATACGCGGATCATCACCCATTTCTACCAAGGCTTGCCCATAAGCATCGCGAGTGGCGGCATCTTTCATTATTATACCAGTTCCTTTAAAGCTTTTTCATAATCTTCCGGGGATGGAGCCACACCATGCCATGCGGTTTTTCCTTCCATAAAACTAACCCCTTTACCTTTGACTGTATCAGCTATGATCACACGAGGTTTTTCCGGATGCAGTGGAAGCCGGAGTACATCCATGATGGCTTGCATATCGTGCCCATCAATTCTGTGTACATCCCAGTTAAAAGCTTTCCATTTATCTTCCAGAGGCTCTAGGTCTTTCAGGTCTTTAGTGATACTGTCTTGTGCAACCTTGTTGTAATCTACGATAGCAACCAGATTGTTGGTTTTGAATTTATCGGCGGACATGGCGGCTTCCCAAACTTGCCCTTCATGCAGTTCACCATCTCCCATAATGGTGTAAACTTTAGAATCATAACCATCCAGCCTGGTTCCCAAAGCTATTCCGTGTGCGACGCTGAGTCCCTGCCCCAAACTTCCTGAAGCAATTTCAATTCCGGCTGTTTTAGGATGAGGATGCCCGGAAAGAAACTTTTCGCTGTTGATTTTCCGGTAGCTGTCGAGGTCGGATTCGGTGATATATCCTGCCTTGGCGAGCACAGCATAATAAATTCCCGTCACGTGGCCTTTGCTCAGGACAAAGCGGTCTCTTTTGGGATCATCAGGGTTTTCAGAGTCGTAATTTAAGATTCCACCAAAATATAAGGCGGCCATTAAATCTGTTGCGGAAAAACTACCGCCTGGGTGCCCTGATCCTGCCTGAAAGATAATTTTTAAGGCGAGTCTTCTTAATTCGAGAGCTGTTCTTTTGAGTTGGGTGATGTCTGGGCTTGTCAATGGACTGTCATTCATGAAAATATTTAATGGAGTACAAAATTGTGCTCCTGCTTATAGCACAACCATTTTATATTTGCGAATTGAAAAGAATATTTTTCAGTATGGGCTTTATTAATAGCGGAAGAATCAAACCGCCCGGAGTGAACCTATTTTAAAGTCTCAGGCTCTTCAAGGAACTCACTACAGAGAGACAGAAGATTTTCGAAGTTGACCGGTTTGGCAAAAAACGAGTTGGCTCCGGCACCAAGCACTTCTGTTTCGGTGTATCTCAAGTCCCCGGAAATAGCGATGATCTTAATGTTTTTGGTTTTATCGTCGGATCGGAGGTCTTTGCAAACTTCCAGGCCATTGATTCCAGGAAGCGTGATATCGAGAATCATGATCGTAGGTTGAAACTGAGCAGCCTTTTTGCCAGCTTCCCATCCATCGTAAGCAGTTTCGACTATAAAGTCATTTTTTTGAAATATTTTTTTAAGAAGATCGCAAAACTTTCTTTCATCGTCAACCACGAGAACTTTACGGCTGGACTTCTCTTTTTCTTCCTTCTCGAGAATCTCCTTGATCATTGATATTGTATAACCTTTTTTCTGCAGTGCATAAACTTGTTTACATCTTTCTTCGACCCATGCTGGATAATAGCCGACGATACCTTTACCACCCGGATGACCTTCTTTGACAGGGTCGGGGAAAAAACGATATTTTTTCTGCCACAACCAAAGAGTTTTTCGTGTGATGGGAACCACTTTTAAAATATCAGCCGCTGTAATTCTTGACATGGTCTACCTTCTGAAAATGATTTCGATATATGGGTTTCACCTGATCTGATTGATCAGAATTGCATACTATAAACTAATTTCTAAAATTATACCACAGTTAATGTAAATTTCGTCAGGAAAGCCTGCTGGATGAACAAACCATTCTTCATGTATAAGAGTAAAAGAAATTGATATTTATTAACTTAGGTAATGGTGACCTGAAGCAAAGATCGAATTATTTTTTATAAACCTCAGGTATTCAGACTTGAATAACTGTAATAAAATTATCAAGCCTTCCTCACATAAATCCGATAAAATACTGATAATACGTTAATTTAGAAGACGGACGAGAGTTTCAACCTGGGGAATGTCTGTATAATGGTGTTTTTTTATACATTTCTTTTGGCTAGTCCTTTAAATATAATGGTTTCATCCAATCATCTCTTAATGTTCTGCGGTTTATGAAGAATTACTTGTTTCTCAAATGCCCCATTTATTTATTTGCTTTATTCACCGTGTCTGTTTCTACGGCGCAAGCCCTTGAGACTTTGCCTCTGACGTTACAAGAAACGGTTGAAAGAGTTTTAAAAAATAATATCAGTATTTTTGTTGAAAGTTACAATTCTAAGATCAACGAGCAATTCATTTTCGAAAATGAAGCGGAATTTGATCCCACCTTCAATTTAGAGCTAGGGCTCAGCGAAGAAACCCGACAAAACGCAACTTCTCTTGCAGATCCCAAACGCAGAAGCAAGGACCTAGATTGGGATTTATCTCTCACGCAGAAGTTTGTTACCGGTGGGGACTATGAATTGTCTATGGATAATAACAAAGGTGAGACCAGTTCCTCCTTTGCTTCTCTCAATCCTGTCTATTCCTCAGAGATGGCCCTGACAGTTACCCAGCCTCTTCTTAAGGATTTTGGAATTGATCTCAATAAGCGGCAAATATACATCTCTCAGAACGATCAGAAAATTTCTGACCATGATTTCACCGGAAAAGTCATTGATACTCTCGCTGAAGCGGAAAATATTTATTGGGACCTGGTTTTCAGTATCGAAGACCTGAAGGTTAAGGAAACCTCCCTTCAAAGAGCTCGGGATCTGGAAAAGCAGGTCAAAGCTCAGGTTGAAGTGGGAACCCTGGCAGAGTTGGAGATTCTTCAAGCCAAATCAGAAGTGGCTTCAAGGGACCAGCAACTTTTGAACGCTAAAAACTTGATAGAAGACAATGAAGACAATCTTAAAAACATTCTTAATTTGCCCTTTGATTCAGCAGAGGGTTTGAAAAAAATAATCCCTGCCGATAGCCCTGTCTTTGAGTTGGATCAAGAAAACTCTCTAGAAAATGC
>JAJDBI010000277.1 GCA_029261435.1 Nitrospinaceae bacterium | reverse complement strand
GATTGTTGGCTTACTTAAAGTAAGAGGTTTTCAATTCTTATACCAAAGGGGAAAAAAGTATACATAACGCGGGGGAAAATATAATAATGATCATAAATTCAATAGTTTATGTTTATTTTTGAGGGGCGTTGAAGTAAGATAAGAGGTGTGGCTGGTAGAGGAGAACTGCATGCTTAGCAAGCATGGACTTCCAGAAACTGCTACAAAATACATCATTTTTTCAGTATGGATTCTGAAACTTACAGCCGATTTATTGTCCAGCCAGAGTATTACGTCAAAAATATGACCGACCGGGAAGAATCTTTCCTGGATTTTATGTGAGGCGAGCTTCAATGAAAATGCATAAGTGCTTTTAATATAAAGGGTTTACTGTTTTTGTGTTTATGTGGTTAAGTTTGGCATACAAGTTGCTTAAACAATGGGGAAGTGAATAAGTCCCTGATTTTTAATGTTTAACTTTTAATTTTTGTCGACCAAAAGGGGCAGGAGAGCGACTTATGGCAGAAGACGAGGACATACTAGAAGAACTTGAAGCGGCAGAGGCGACAGGTGGCAAAAATTCCATGGGCATGATCATTGGCATTATTGTCGGCCTGCTGGTATTGGGCGGTGGCGGTTATTACGCCTACATCAATTTTTTTCAGGAAATGCCAGCCGAAGAAAAGCCAGCCGAAGGGGAAGAGACCGAAGAGGCCGCTCCGGTAGAGGAAGATGTCAACTTGGGCATCATGTTTCCGCTAGATCCGTTTGTCGTTAATTTAGCTGGCAGCGAAGGAAAGCGTTTTCTTAAAGTTACTATTTCTCTGGAATTGAGTACTCCGGAAGTTCATGTAGAGCTCAAGGAAAATATCCAGAAAATCACAGATTCTATTTTGGTTTTACTGAGTAGTAAGGCATTTGAAGATGTTTACTCTGTGCAGGGTAAGTTCAAACTCAAAGATGAAATCACCACCCGTGTGAACAGATTTTTGGTGGTGGGACATGTCAAGGATGCATATTTTACGGAATTTATAATTCAGTGATAAACTACAAGAGTTATTTAAAAGGCGTGAGTTATGAGTGAGGTTCTATCACAGGGCGAGGTTGATGCCTTATTAAGAGGTGTCGGCGACGGTGACATCGAGACTGAAACGGATGAAGCACCGGAAGAAGTTTCCGGTATAGTTCCTTACGATCTCACCAGCCAGGAGAAAATTATCCGAGGTCGACTACCGACTCTGGATATCATCAACCAGATGTTTTCCCGGTTATTCCGGAATACTTTTTCTACCTTGATGCGTAAATCTGTTGACGTTAGTACAGTTTCTACGGATACGATCAAGTTTGGCGATTTTCTCCGATCTCTTCCGGTACCCTCCAGTTTGCATATTTTTCGTATGGAGCCTTTGCGTGGTCATGGTTTGATAGTTGTAGAAAGCAAACTGGTCTTCGCGGTGGTCGATACTTTTTTTGGCGGATCCGGGGTCAAGGAAGCCAAGATAACCGGTCGAGATTTTAGTGCTATTGAAATCAGAATGACCAAGAGTGTTGTCTTAAGTGCCCTGGAAGACTTGGAAAAAGCCTGGCGACCTGTGCATACAGTAACCACAAACTTTGTTCGCTCGGAAGTCAACCCTCAGTTTGCAGCTATTGTTCCTCCTACTGATATCGTTCTGGTTATTCTGTTTGAAATTGAAATGGAGAACATTTCAGGGACGTTGACAATTTGTCTTCCCTATGCGGCGATTGAGCCGGTCATTCCCAAGCTTAAAGCACAGTTCCAATCTGAAGAGATGGAAGTGGATCAGGTTTGGGTTCGTCGGCTCAGGACAGAGCTTTTAACCACTGAAGTTGAAATAATCACTGAGTTGGGAACAGCGGTGATAACTCCTCAAGAACTTATGGGCTTCAAGGTTGGTGATACGCTCATGTTAGGCAACGATGTTACTGATCCATTAATTTTGAAAGTAGAACAAAATCCAAAGTTTAAAGGTTTTCCCGGTGTTTCACGGGGGAATAAGGCGATACAAATAACAGAAGTGATCGAAAGGGAAGGATAAGATTATGGAAGATGAATCCGCAAAAGAGGATTTTGAAGCTCTGGAAGATATCGAAGATATCGATGAGACGGGCGGTGACGATGACGATGGCGAAGATATGGGAGAGGCTACAGCCTCAACAGGAGAAACCAAAAGCCTGGACCTTATCCTCGACATCCCCCTGACCGTGACCGTGGAGTTAGGCCGAAGCAAAATGTTGATCAACGATCTCCTGCAGTTAGGGCAGGGTTCGGTAATAGAACTGACCAAGCTGGTGGGTGAACCTTTGGAAGTACTTGTCAACCAGAAGCTGGTAGCCCGCGGTGAAGTAGTGGTGGTCAACGAAAAATTTGGTGTACGGCTTACAGATATCGTTTCACCCATGGAACGCGTACAATCTCTGGCATAAAATCGGCCGCAAAGAGAATTCTTGCGGTCGGTTTTTATGGTGATGCCTCTCCTCGTGGTTTTTCCTACCTTTATGCAGGTGTTATTCAAACTACCTGCTGTGCATAAAAAACTCTAAAAAAATAAAATTCATGGGCATTTGTTCCATTTAGGTACAACCTTTGCAATTTACTGTTTTAAGACATAAAACCGTCGGTTTTTTGACTGAACTTAAAACTAGCAAGGGTATTGAAAATGAAACGTGCTTTAAGAATTCAATTTTTGGTCGGGATCTTTCTGCTGTCTCTCACCACACTGGCTGGAGCATCCAGTAAATGGGATTCTCTTAACCTTCTGAAAAATGTAAAAACCAGCAAAGTAAATGATG
>JAJDBI010000276.1 GCA_029261435.1 Nitrospinaceae bacterium | reverse complement strand
ATAGCAGTCATTAATTTTGTCGCCGATTATGGGAGCACCCTTTACAAAACAGGCTGTACCATAACAAAGCTTAATAATGTATTTACCCGGCTCAGTAATGAGAAGCTGGGGATAAAATGAAATCACTCCATACAATTCCGCCCGACTGACACTCAGACTCTCCATCACCAGTTCCATCGCAGGTCCAGGTAGATACCTGTACACGTTCTGAATATTTTGTAAGGTCGGGATGAGGTGAGTGCGCGAATCATCTGGAAGATTTTTTAGTATTTCTTCAGTCGGGGCAAGATCAACTTCTTCTTGTTCAATTTCTTCGGTCGCGGTGGTTTCCATAAGATAAACCTTTACTGAATTAATAAAATCAGCGTTCCACTCGGCGTGGGGGGTAAATATGCAATAGCTTAAGCTGACTAGCAAAGAGTTATCTCGGCTAAACAAGCCATTGCCATTTGCCTCCATGGCTAGTGGCGGAGTTCAGGAAAAAAATAAGAATCACTTATATTTTCATGGGTTACGTTCATTACCCCGAATCCCGCTTGGAGGCCGAAGTATATAAGTTTAAAGGATTTACTGTCAACTTATTTATTAACAAAGACTTTGATCGGATAACTCCTTAAGTTTCAGCGCTTGGAGTGGGGCTAATGGTCAATAACTGTACTTTATTATCAATAGGTTAGTGTGGTTGAGAAAAACCAGCTGATGTTAAAATCTCAAACCCATCAGCTTGACCAACATCGAAAGGTGACCACACACCGTGGGACCAACAGGTAATGGTGTTATTTGGCTGGTAAAGAGTTGTCTCGATTGTTTTTTGTCAGATACTATTTTAGGGTACTAAAATGATATCGAGTTCTTTGGGGAAGACATTTTTTTGAGCGGAAACGGTTGCATTTTCCATGGCTTTCTCTGTCAAGGCCAGTTTTTCATAGGCTCCGGAATGGTTAGGATCCAGTTGTAGAACTTTTTGATACTGGTTTAGTGCTTCCTGATAACGATTTAGTCTGCCAAAAACCAGACCGAGGCTGTAGTGGTTATCAGTGTTTTCCGGGTTCAGGTTTATGGCGTGTTTCAAGGGCGGTATGGCTTCCATTAATCGGTTTTCATCCATCAACACCCAACTCAGGTTGAACAGAGCTTTTTGATGGTCGGGATTTAATGCAAGGATTTTTTTATATTGTTCTATGGCTTCCGGGTGTCGGCCAAGGACTTCGTAAATCATCCCAAGGTTGAAATAGCCTGATTGAAACTTTTGATTGGACCGGACAGCTCCCTGGAACATTTTTATGGCCATTTCATAATCCTTCTGAAAAGTATAAAGAGTTCCCAGCTTGTTGTAGGCATCGGTGAAATTGGGTTCTATTCGGGTGGCCTGTTTATAGGAGTAGATGGCCTCGGGAAACATTTTCAGTTTTTGATAGGTCTGTCCCAAGTGATTGAAAGTGAGTGAAGAGTCTGGCTTGATCTTTACTGCCTTTTGTAAAGGGGCAATGGCATCTGCCGGGCGGTTCAGACGGATCAAAGTCAGCCCGAGATAAAACTGGGCTTCAAATGAATCGGGTTGTTGTTGGATGGCTTTTTCCAAATGGGGCAGTGCATTTTCAAACTGGTTCAATTCAACCAGATTTTTGCCGGATAAAAGTCCTACTTCACTATAATTTGGGGCGAGCTTCAACAGCTTGTTGAGATGATTTGTCGCCTCCTGATAATTTCCCAATATGGAGTTGAATCTCCCCAACTGAAGCAATGTGTCCAGATGGTTGGGGTTCAGGCGCAGAGCTTTTTGTAGAGACACCAACGCTTCCTGAAAACGTCCCATATCTCCAAAAGTGACTCCCAGTCGGTAATAGGTTTGCTCTCGGTCCGGGTCAATTTCCAAGGCAGCCTGAAATTCACCCAAGGCTTCTTCGGAGCGTTTCAATTTTGTATAATTCCAGCCTAGATGAACATGCCCTTCTACATGGTTTGGATTAATCTCTACGACACTTTGAAAGTTTATAACCGCTTCTTCATAGCGGTTGAAAAACTCATGGATTTCTCCCATATTGAAATAGGCATCAAGATTTTCCGGGTCAAGAAAAACAACTTTTTCATATTGGTCTATTGCGTTGTCGGGCTCTCCCAATTCCTGATACAGCCACCCCATATTGAAATGGGCTTCAGGGAATTCATTATTCAACCTTGTCGCTTCATGAAAACTTTTAATGGCATCACGGTTTCTAGTGAGCCGAGAATAGGCCACACCCAGCTTATAGTGAGCAACGGGATTTCTAAAATCAATGCGGGCAAACTCATGATAAGGGGCTAATGCTTTGTCATGTTCGCCGAGGTTCTGGTAAGCGGCTCCCAATCTTTCGTAGGAGTCTGTGTATCCAGGATTAATGGTGATGGCATTTTTTAACGGGCCAATCGCTTCTTCATTACGATTGGAGTTGATATAAGCACGGCCTATACCTATATAAGCTTCAAAATAATTTGGGCTCAGCTTCAGAGTATCCTTATATGCCTGGACAGCTTCGTCATATTTATTTTGTTGTGAATAGCTGAGTCCCATTTGAAAATAAGCATCTGGATAAATGGGGGATATATCAAGCGTCCGCTTGAAATGTTTAATGGCCTTTTTGTATTCGCCCAGAGCAGAATAAACCTGCCCCAATGTGAAGTGACCGGTGACCATTCTGGGTTTTGCTTTAAGAGCTGTCTTGAGAGGGATAACAGCTTTTTCATATTCTTCCAGTTGGGCATAGGTCCAGCCCAGACCGAACTGAGCTTCAGAATAATTAGGTCCGAGTCGAGTGGCTTCTTTGAACGCGTCAATGGCTTCTTCATACCTTGCTAAAGCACCATAACTGGAACCTAAACCACTATGGGCCGCTGCGAACAGAGGCTCTAATTCTATGGTCTTCAGGTATTCATCTATGGCTCTATCATAGAGCCCCATGTTGTGATAAGCCTGCCCCAGTCCAAAGTGAGGGGCATAGTCTTTAGGGTCGGCTTCTGCCGCTTTTTTAAGCGTTTCAAGAGAGCCATCTTTTGCCAGAGCAGGGTTCACCAATACACAGCAACTCAACACTAACAAAAATGTGATGGACTTTTTTAATGCATGATCAATCATAAAAACCTGCTGGTAGCATCTTCTGGATAAGATTCAATATTATGGATAGCTAGATCGGAGCCTCTTTGTTCGTCTTCTTTATCGAGACGGATTCCGACTGTTTTATCCAATACTAAATAAACGGCAAAACCAAAACCCACTGCAACGACTATGGCCATAAGAGTTCCAATAAGCTGAGCCACAAAGCTTACCTGGCCCAGTCCTCCTAATGCCTCCTGGCCAAAGATTCCACAGGCAATTCCGCCCCATGAACCGGCGATACC
>JAJDBI010000275.1 GCA_029261435.1 Nitrospinaceae bacterium | reverse complement strand
CCCACGCCAAGTGGGGTAAATGTGCTAAAATAAAGGAATTATCCGTCTATTCTGGGATCGGCAAATGACCAGATAACTTGAGTGTTTTCATGACTTTAGCCACTTCTAAAGACAATATTCCCAAAACACCCTCCAAGTCCTTCTTGAAACGTTGGATATGGGTACCGTTTGCCCTGATTCTTGTTATTGTCATCATCCTGACACAGATCGACCTCGAATCGGTGAAAGAAAACCTGATCGAGAAGGTTTCCAGTGAAACAGGACTAAAAGTAGAAATAAAATCTATTGGATTCGGCTTCTCCCGTGGCCTGGGGCTGCAATGCAAAGGCGTAAAAGTGAGCACTCCCGAAGGCAACCATTATTCGGTCGATCGGCTGGACTTGCTAGCCGCATGGAGCCCTCTATTTCGGGGAGAATTCAAAATAAAATCCGCCGCTCTGGTGCACCCGGTCATAAAACTGGAAATACCCAAACCGGAGCAACCGGCTGAGAAAGAGCAACTACCCGATATAAAAGAGAAGCCGGCCAAAAAGCCGGGGCTTGTCAACTCTGAAACCATTAAATCCACAACTGTCAAATTAGAAAGCAATCCTCTATCCATCGATGAGTTTGTTATTGCGGATGGAGAGGTCACTTTGACACGAGCTGGCTCCACCCAAAAAATTCTCTTAAATATCGATGGCACCTTTGTGCTGAACCGAGATGAATATCTGGACATGTCGGCAAAATCCTTCAAAGTGCAGACTGGCGCGATGATATTCGAAGGTGATGGAGCGATTTCAAAACTGGGAGCAGACGATGCGGGGCTTTCCCTGAGCCTTCAGTCCGGTGATTTTTCATTGAAGCAACTACAACCCACCCTGCAATTTTTTGAAGTTTCCATGCAGGACTCCCCACTTGAAGCTGTGATTGTCGATCAGCTAATATTAAAAAACAAATTCCCTCTAAATACCCTCAGCAATACTGGACTCCTGATGCAGAAAATGTCCGGGCATGTAGACTTGAAAATTCGCAACGCGATCTTGAAAACGGGGTATGCCATTGAATCTCTGAAGGGCGAAGGCATCTGGGAAAAAGGAGCACTCACCCATGACTTTTCCGGCACAACCCTCGGCAGCGATTTTAACATCAATGGCAAATTCCCCTTCTCCGGTTTCGATAAAGACTCTGTCTCCCGTCTTGAATGGAAAGAACTGGATTTAGCAAAACTCCCTCTTCAAAAAGGAATGGCCTGGAGCCCAACCCGGGGCAAACTTTCTGGAAAACTTTCTCTCACTGGTCCAATCCCTAAAGATGTAGACCAATTGAAAGGGTCTGTTGAGTTTCAAGCTGCCAGTCTGTTACTCACTCCATCCGGCGAGGGCCACCCGATAGAAATGAGCCAATTGAACGGGAGTGGCAATATTGACCAGGGACTGTTGCAGCATGATCTTCAGGGAACCATCTGGGGCAGCGATTTTGACCTCAAGGGGAAAGTGCAACTGAACTCCAAAAATCCGGTTCTCGATTCACAATTGAAATGGAAGGGGCTGGATGTGGCACAACTGCCCCTGCCGCCCGGCGAAGGTTGGCAGCCCACGCAAGGTAAGGTGTCGGGAAGTTTAACCATGGCAGGCCCTGTTCCTGCTGACGGGAAACAATTTTCCGGTCAGATCAAAGGGTCCTTCAACGCGCAGAATTTAACATTGCATGATTCCGTTAATGCGAAAACTCTTGCCTTAAATACTTTGAGTGGAGAAGGACAATTTGCAAAAAATAATCTGAATTATAAAATTAAAACCGACTTGTTGAACGGGTCCATCAGTTCAAATGGAAACGTCATCCTACCCGCCTTGGGCTCTCCCGTGCTCAACAACAAAATCGAACTCGCCAATCTGGACTTAAGCCAGCTCCCCATACCAACGACCATCGAAAAAGGCAGTTTTTCTGCAACGATAAAACTGCAAGGTCCGTTGCCCGATCCCAAAAACGTTTTGACCGGCAACCTGAAAATAGACACAAACTTTAAAGTGACAGACCTGAGCATGCCCACTGACGCTCTGCCTGTGAACATCCATACACTTGAAGGAAAAACAACCTTCAATAAAGGTCGGCTCACACATGACCTCACCGGGAATATGTTTGACGGAAAACTGGCAGCAAAAGGGAGTTTAACGTTCCATAAAAATAATATTACAGCCAACTCCAATATTCTTCTGGACCGTATCAACCTGAATGGATTTTCTCAGTTCCATCAAAACGCGCCCTCTTCCGGCACTTTATCTGGAAACCTGAAAATCACAGGCCCCCTCCCTTCCGATGGAAATTTTTCTCCTGACTTGAAAATAAAAGGAATTCTTGAAGCCGGAAAACTGATACTAAAAGACAATCAAGTAGGAAAACTAAAGCTCAACCTCAACGCCCCCACCCATGCACAGATCATGATGGAAACTGTCAAGCTGGGAGAAAGAAAATTCAAAAAGGTGGAAGGAAATTTTAAAATCTCTGCGGAAAAAATCGATCTCACAGGCGGAAAAATCTGGCCCAGGAATGGGTTGATACAACTTCGTGGAGACTTCAAGCCTGAATCGGGTAATTATCGCTTGAAGTTCAAGGGAGACAAGTTGAAGGTGGAAGACCTGTTGCAGCCGCCCCACCTGATGGGTCCGCTGGAACTCTCTGGGGCAATAGCGGGAACTCTTCCGCAAAACAATGCCGCACCCGGCCTGCCCGACCATGCCCGAAACCTTTCGGGTGACATAAAGTTGAAACTTATCAACGGAGCCATTCCTGAACTCGGCTCTGTAGAGGGTCTACTCACCCTGCTCAATCCCACCACAGCTCTCAACGCGCAAAAAGAAGGGCTGAGTTACGACTATCTCGGGGGAGATTTTAAAATCGTCAAAGGCGAGGTTCACACCGACAACTTTGAAATGAAAAGTCCGCAAGTGAACATGAATGTTGTGGGCAAGGCCAATCTGGTGGAAGACACAGTTCTCGCACAAGTCAAAGCCATGCCTCTGCAAATGCTGGATAAGACCATTAAAGCGATTCCGTTGTTGGGCCAGATTTTAGGCGGAGGCAAACAAGGCGGGGTGATTGAAGTTTACGTTAAAGTCGACGGCAAACTCAGCCAACCGGACTTCATGGTGCAACCACATAAGTCCCTAACCGAAAAACCAGGCGAAATTCTAAAAGGACTTCTCAACATTCCCAAAAACCTGAGTGGTGGAAAATAATGAAAGCTATTGGTTATCAATATGACAATGACGCTGTTAGTTGTGTCCAGTTCGAACAGCCCACTCCCGAACCCAAAGGCCACGATCTACTGGTAAAAATTGAGGCGGTCTCTGTCAACCCTGTTGATTATAAAGTTCGCCAGAAAATTGCGGACACACAGAACCCACCTCGCATTTTGGGTTGGGATGCCGCCGGTGTTGTCGAATCTGTTGGCGAAAAAGTCAGCCTCTTTAAACAGGGCGATCGTGTTTTTTATGCAGGGGATATCACCCGAAGTGGCAGCAATGCTTCCCATCAATTAGTGGACGAGCATATTGTAGGCCGTATGCCCGAGTCGTTAGACTTTCCAGGTGCGGCGGCTTTGCCCCTCACCAGTATCACCGCATGGGAAGCGCTTTTTGATCGACTGAAAATTGATCCCATTTTAGATAGAAACAAGCAAATTCTAATCATAGGTGGTGCCGGAGGTGTTGGTTCGATAGCAATTCAGTTGACCAAAAAGATTGCACACTTACAGGTAGTTGCTACCGCCTCGCGTGAAGAGAGTCGCGAATGGTGTCTGTCGTTGGGAGCGGATATTATTATCAACCACCGCGATAATATGGTTGAGCAATATCAACAACAGACTCTTTCCAGGCCCGATTATATACTTTGTCTGAATAGTACCGATCATCATTTCAAAACGATGTCGGAGTTGATAGCACCACAAGGAATGATTTGCAGTATCGTCGAAACAACACAAAGTCATGATCTGGATGAATTGAAGTCCAAAAGTGCTGGATTTGTCTGGGAGTTTATGTTCACACGATCCATGTATAAAACTGCTGATAGAATCAAACAGCATGAGTTGCTGAATACGATTGCCGACCTTATTGATTCTGGAAAACTAAAAACGACACTGAAAGAAGTTTTCGGACAGATGTCCGTTGAGAATATTATGAAAGCACATGAACAGCTGGAGGTAGGTTCAAGTATCGGAAAGGTGGTGCTCACCCAAATGAGTAATTCTTAAAGTAAATATAATCGATGACCTATTACTTCAAAACTTCGCCAACCATCGGACTTTAGCGGGATAGAAACTAAAAAGGATTACGGGGAGCCGGGTTTTAGCTGACAACCTTTGTGCCATGAACCCGTAGAGTGCAACCCGCCTCTTACCCTTCAGCTTGGAAATTGCTCCACATCATGGAAGGGGAGTGGACTGAATGTTTAGCCAGAAAATATTAAAATTACACTGAGGAAGTTATGAACAAGAGACATAGGGTACAGTTTCCAAAAAACGAATTATCTGATAGCGATCAAGATGAAAGTTATTTCTACCTTCATGGCACAAGTAAAAAGAGAAAGATAAAGTTCCACGACTACGACGAGATTTATCAGGTGCAAGGCTTGTATGAACAAATATTCTATGATCGCCTGAAATGCATATCTCCAAGCAAAATCACCTCTATTCTCGAATCAGCTATAAAACAGTCTTCTGATAATTTCACTGAACTTAGAGTGCTGGATTTGGGCGCAGGCAATGGCATGATGGGTGAGGAACTAAAAAAACATGGCATATCACGATTAATAGGAATAGATATTATTCCAGAAGCCTACGATGCACTTATTCGCGATAGACCGGGAGTCTATGATGCCTATTATGTTGAGGATTTTTGCAGTCTAAGTGAAGAAAAGAAAGAAGAGATAGAATCCTGGCAATGTGATTGCATGGTAACTGTTGCGGCACTGGGTTTTGGTGACATTCCAACGAAAGCATTTGTAAATGCATTCAATATTATTAGCAATGAGGGATGGGTAGCATTCAATATTAAAGATACATTCCTTTATACAAGCGATGAAACAGGGTTTTCCAAATTGATACGATAATTAATTTTCTCAAAATACCTGGATGTCTACCATATCGAACGGTATAGACATAGATTATCAGCTGATGGCGAGCCTCTTCATTATTTTGCAGTTGCGGCTAGAAAAAAAGCAGACATACCCCCGAAGTTTTTGGAATCGCATGGTATTTCAATCTGATGTTTCTAACTATCAGCACTCGGATTCTGTGGCCTTGGGGTATTTAAGTCTTGATGCATTCAACTTTGATCACGTTGTGGGTTTGATACGTAATCTATGATTACCCTTGAGCAAGTCAGTAAATCTTATGATGGCGTTTCCAGAACCATAAACAACCTCTCCCTCGAAGTACTGGAAGGAGAAATCCTGATGCTCCTGGGGTCTTCTGGTTGCGGGAAATCAACATTACTTAAAATGATCAATCGTTTGATCGATCCAACAGAAGGAAGGATATACCTGGATGGAAAGGATATTCAGCAACAGGACCCGATAGAGCTTCGGCGTTCCATAGGATACGTTTTCCAGGGCATTGGTCTGTTTCCGCATCTCTCTATTCGAGAGAATATTTCCATGGTGCCACGCCTGTTAGGTTGGCCCAAAGACCGAATAAACAGCCGGTACCGTAAACTGCTGGAGCTGGTTCAGCTGTCTCCTGAAATCCACGCCGAACGATTTCCCGATGAACTATCAGGCGGCCAGCAACAGCGCGTTGCCGTTGCCCGTGCTTTGGCAGCTGATCCGGCTTATCTCCTGATGGACGAACCTTTTGGAGCCCTTGATGCAATCACAAGAGATTCGCTTCAACAGGAATTTCTGGACTTGAACCAACGTTTGAAAAAAACCATTATTTTTGTCACTCACGATATTGTTGAAGCCGTCACTTTAGGCGACCGTATCGCCGTCCTCCACAAAGGGCAACTGGAACAAATCGGGACTCCTGAAGAAATTCTGGAAAACCCTGCCACCGATTTCGTCAGCGAACTATTTTCAAAATCTGCCAGGCGCTGGAAGGGATTCAAAAACATTTCATAATGAAGAGTTCATCCTTGGCAGATTATATTATCGAACGCCTGCCAGAGATTTGGCAGCGCATCGGGGAACACATTTTTCTTACAGGAATATCTACTTTGACAGCGGTGGTTGTCGGCATTCCTCTGAGTATTTTGGCTTTCTACCGACCCGGATTGCGCGGTCCGCTTTTGGGAATAGTCAGTATTTTACAAACGATTCCCAGTCTGGCAATGCTGGTCATCCTTTTGGCCCTTTTCCAGAAAATCGGAGTGATACCGGCAATCGTTGCGCTCATTCTCTATGCTCTACTCCCTATAGTTCGGAACACTCTGGCCGCATTTCAAGGAATTGCTCCGGAAGTCATCGAAGCGGCCCGGGGAATAGGCATGACAGAATGGCAAAAAATGCGCCTGATCAGGATCCCTATGGGAATTCCAGTAATTATGGCGGGCATTCGGACTGCCTCGGTAGCGGGAGTAGGAATCGCAACTCTCGCAGCATTCATCGGGGCAGGGGGTTTGGGCGAGTTTATCAATCGAGGCCTGGCTCTTTCCAACACACGGTTGATTTTTCTTGGTGCGATTCCTGCTGCAATACTGGCCTTGCTGGTCGATTTCGTGCTGGGTTTTATCGAAAAGGTTTGTGACCCTAAACGAAACAGGCATTGGTCTCCCCGGTTTCACTTTTCCTTGAAACTTTCCATAATTCTGATTCCTCTTTTCATTTTGCCCCCCGTTTTTATAAGTTTTTCTCCCTGGTCCTCGCAAACTTCAGGATCTTTTGAAAAGAATAAAACGAAAAGCAACAATGTCATTCGTATTGCATCAAAAAATTTTACTGAACAACTAATCCTCGCCGAAATAATGGCTCAGATGATTGAAAAACGAACTCACCTTTCCGTAGATCGCAGGTTCAATCTGGGGGGAACGATCATTTGCCATGAGGCTTTAAAACGGGGGGAGATTGATCTGTACGCAGAATATACGGGAACAGGCTTGATGGCCATTCTGAAACTTCCTGTAATGAACAATCCTGATGAAGTATATCATCGTGTCTCAGAAGAATATCTAAACCGATTCAATCTGGTTTGGTTGGAACCCTTCGGCTTCAATAACACCTATACCCTCACCGTCCGAATGCAGGACGCCGTGCAGAATCAATGGAAAATAATTTCTGATTTGATTCCCGTATCTTCAAAACTGGTGGCAGGGTTTTCGGGAGAATTTCAGGAACGGCCCGACGGGTATCCCGGATTTCAGGAAACTTATGGTTTTAAGTTTGGAGAAGTTCATGATCTTGACCCGGGGCTGGTTTATCAGGCTTTGGCCAAGGGAGCGGTTGATGTGATCGCCGGTTATTTGACCGATGGACGGATTCCAGCGTACAACCTGATTTCTCTGAAGGACGATAAAAAATTTTTCCCCCCTTATTATGCGGCGCCGGTAGTTCGAGAAGAAGTGCTGAATGCCAACCCTGATCTGAGAGAGGCATTAGCCCCTCTGGGGTCCCTCATAGACAACACAACCATGAGGACTCTGAACTATAAAGTGAATGGAAATAAACGCGGAGTTTCGGAATTGGTGACAGAATTTTTGCAGGAAAAAGAAATTTTGTGATTTCGAACGGGCTCTGCGTTGCCCCTTTCACTTCTATGAGTCTAAATTTGAAAATGACTTTTAGTA
>JAJDBI010000274.1 GCA_029261435.1 Nitrospinaceae bacterium | reverse complement strand
CTCCGGCGCAACTACTTTTGTCATCCCGGCAGGAGTTACGAGAGTCCGGGTTTCCGGGTCAGTTCTTTGGAACAACAACACCCAGTCAGGATCACGTTATCTGTACACAAAAGAAAACGGCACATTTACACCCGAGGGACGACCTGTATCGGCAATCCCCAAGATCCAAACCCATGTAATGGGGCAGGAGACGATGTCCGCCGTAATGGCCGTCTCCCCGGGGGACACAATCACATTAAATGCAGATCAGGATTCGGGAACAACAACCTCGGTTCTTAATTCTCCCGTCACCTGGTTTGCCATTCAAGTCGTGCCATAACCAAAATAAGGAAGGAGGGAGAAGTTGTTGCTTTACCCAAAAAAATCTGCACACGCAGGCTACAAGTAACAATTCATTATGAATCAATTTTAAATAAGGAGAATTTTAAATGACTCATGCAAATCCTACTTGCTTAGAAGCCAAGTCACCCATTTCAGCTTCATTGAGAAGATCCTTTCTCATTTTCAGTCTGGCCGTTGCCATTTCAGTTGTTAACTGGGCTGGAACAGCCGCGTTTTTCATTCCCGGATTTACCAGTATCGCATCCGCTTTCAGAGGTGCTCTAGTGGGAAAAACTGGGCCTCAGAATGTAGGACACCTTTCCAACACGGCTTTGTCCTGGAACACAGAAGTGTATGACACGGACAATTTCCATTCTGGAGGCAACGACTATTTTGTCATTCCGGCCGGAGTTACAAGAGTCCGACTTTCCGGATCAGTGCTCTGGAGCGACAACACCAACTCAGGCTCACGTTTTCTATACACAACAAGAAACGGTGGATTTGTGCCTGAGGGACGAGCTGTATCAGCAATTCCAAAGACTCAAGCCTTTGTGATGGGGCAGGTCATGAGCACTGCAGTTTTGGCCGTCTCCCCAGGCCAGATTTTCAGGTTGCGTGCAGATCAGGATTCGGGAATAACAACCTCGGTTCTTAATTCTCCCGTCACCTGGTTTGCCATTGAAGTTCTGCCGTAAGAAAAGTTAAACAGGCAACGATGCTCTCCACCCCGAACCATGGGGTGGAGAACATCTATCTTTAACCTTGAAGTCACATCTTATTCCCCACATTTTTGTTAAAAATAAGAATTAAACTGGAGGTGTTGGCATGAAAGATATTTACATTCACTTTAGGACCCTATTAGGTTTTGCATTGCTTTGTTTTTTTACCAACATTTTTGGAACAATTCTTTTGCAGGGTTACGTGTCCACCGCCGCCGCACAGGAAAATGCCGAGCTACATCAGGAAATCGACAACTCAACTTCGCATGTATCGGGTGCATTCTCTACAGTTTCTCCCGTAAACGACCACTTACCCACTCATGCCGATACCAAATTGACGACTATTGCTCCTAAAGAAGAGATACCCTCGAAAGCACGAAAGGATAACGAGCTGGATACTCAGAATATTAATTCACATTTATCCGGGTCGATCTCACTCGCAGATCCTGACCATTAAGAAGAGATATGCATAAACTGCATTTCGGCCGCTTTTTAGACTGCACTAGTAAGGAAGCTGTCACAGGATAACAAAATAAAATGAAGTGAATGGCAGGTTTGAAAGAAGTTCTCATAATTTTTGGAACCGCAATTAGTTATGACCCCTGAAGATACTTTGAGAGCCAACAACCGCATTCATAATTAACGGTAAAATTGAGCGGCAATGTCACAAAATTTCACTATCCCAAAAAATAAATAATTATTTTAGGAATAGTTAAATTTTATTTTCCACTATTAAAGCTATAGCATTAGCCACTATACCACACCCCCCCCTATCCCCGAAAAAGCCAGCATACCCCCACAAAAAAGGACCAAACACCAACCCCATACACACATAAACACTGAATTTTCAATCGATTGTAAAAAAAACTTGACACTAATACCGCGGAGGGCTAAATTGGTTATCAAATAAATTAAGCATTCGGATATGATGCGCTGTCAAAACGTCTTTTTGTAATAAACCTTGGTGGAGGAGAAAACTTTAATGACTCATGTAAACCAGCATTGTTTAAAAACCAAGTTGCGTATTTCAAATAACTCAAAACAAATAATTAAGATTTTCAGTCTGGCTATTGCAATTTCATTCATCAGTTGGATCGGGGCAGCTACGTTTTCTATTCCCGGATTAAGCAGTATCGCATCCGCTCAATTCAGAGGTGCATTGATCGGGTCAAATATAAACCAAACGGTGCCGAACCTGACGGAAACAACTTTGAGTTGGCAAATTGAAGCGTACGATACGGACAATTTTCATTCTGGAGGTAGCTCCCTTTTTAATATTCCAATCGGAGTCTCTAAAGTCCGAGTTTCAGGTTCTGTTGTTTGGAGTAATAACAACTCGGGTTCACGCTTTATATGGGTGTTATTGAACGACCAGTATATACCTTTAGGACGTGGCTTGTCTTCCATTCCAGCAGCCCCTTTTTTTCCGATGGGACAAGCTGTCTACACGGGCGTAATTCAAGTTGTCCCGGGTCAAAACCTTCGCATGAAAGCGTACCAAACCTCGGGAGCACCGCTGACAATTTTTGGAGCCAACACGGCCACCTGGTTTTCCATTGAAGTCTTGGAGTAACAAGGGCAAACGGTTATGACGGTAGTAGGGTTAAATTTTAAATCAGAAAATTCGGATTCGCATAATTTAACCACAAAACTTAATGAGAAAGGAAAGTTCAATGGCCTACGCAAACCACTCTCGTTTAAAAAATTCTTTTGTAATTTTCAGCCTGGCTGTAGCAATTTCAATCATTAGCTGGGCTGGCACAGCCACGTTTTCTATTCCAGGATTAACCAGTATCGCATCCGCTCAATTCAGAGGGGCGTTGCTCGGGTCAACTACAAATCAAACGGTGCCAAACCTTACAGAAACAACTGTAGCTTGGAATACAGTAGCTTATGATACGGATAATTTTAATACTGTACCCAGCTTTTTTATCATTCCAGCGGGAGTCTCCAAAATCAGGGTTTCAGGCTCTGTTGTTTGGAGTCCATACATCTTAGGCTCACGTTTTCTATGGGTGGAATTGAACGGCCAGACTATACCTTTAGGACGTGGTTTGTCTTCCATTCCAGCAACCCAGAATATCGCGATGGGGCAGGAGGTCAGGTCGGCCGTAATTCAAGTTTCCCAGGGTCAGAGTCTTCGCTTGAAAGTGTACCAGAACTCGGGAATACCGCTGACAGTTTATGGATCCAACACGGCCAGTTGGTTTGCCATTGAAGTTTTGGAGTGATTAAAAAAGGTTAAAGCAGAGGACTATTTTCTCTGTCCCAAACCATGCGATCGAGGAAATTTACCCTTAAAATCAATCTTCATTCCTCTATCACAAGAGAGTAACAATATGCGACAAAGTTTAGACAATGCTGACCGGTATATATCTAGAAACACAGTTATATCCATTCCCGAATTCAAACCACCTCACTTACAGACTCATGTCAAAACATAGCCGTCCAATATAACCTCTAAAGAGAAGGCGTTCTTGAAAGCGCAAAAAAATATGACACAGAGTACTCCAAATATTAATTCACATTTATCGGGATCCACCTCAAGAATAGTTTCTGAAAATAATTCAAGATTCGCTCAAACCATATTCCTCACCCCGAAAAATGTATTTCAGATTATAATCGTGCAGGAAAGAATGCCACCCATTCGATTTATGCATAAACACGGTTTCGGGAAAGTCACATAAAAACACCTGATTCAATAGCAAACCCTGATTTCGTGACATGTTGGCCCTCCCCGGTTAAGACCCCGGAAGAAAAAACCGCTAAGAATTGAGGGTGAGTAACACAATTTTATGCGCAGTGCTTTTTATTTTCCAAAACACCCGGCTTTATACTCTTCCCGGAAAACGCCATTGCGGAGCTTTTATTACTTTTTGGAGTTATCGTTATTATGATCCCCGAGGATATTTTAAAAAACAAAAACCGGGTTCACAATTTGGACGAATTGGGTTTAAAGCTTTATTCCCATATAAGCGAAAATCCGGGAAAGCGCATTGCCTTTTGGGGACACACCTATCAGACCAAAAAGCTCATCATCGATTTCGAAAAAATGTTGGGAAATAAATTTATCCCTACATACGTCATTGACAACTTCAAACACCATGAAAACTGTTTTTTAGATCGAATCCCTGTGATTTCCTTTGATGAAGCAGAAGCCAACAAGAGTCGGTTTGACTTGATAGTGATTATGGTCGATTCACCATCCATTTATACAATTCTCGAACAGATATCAAGTTCCAGCCTGTCAGACAAGAATGCATGGATGGTTCACCGGGATACCAATCCCTTGAACGAAATCGAATTCAGTTCCATTTGCAAAGAGGCTCAAACTTCTTTGGTAAAAGAAGGGGTAGTCTGGTACACCACAGAACAAAATTGGTATTGTTGCTACCAATACTTAAAACAAGTGGCATCGCTGGAAGGGGATGTTGCTGAGTTTGGAGTGTTTCAGGGAGGCAGTGCTTATTTCATGGCATCGGTGATGAAGCACCTCAAAATTGACAATAAGAAAAAACTATTTCTATACGATAGCTTTTCTGGACTCTCTGAAAAAGACTCCATGGACTATTTTGAAGAAGGGTCGTTTAGTTCAGTGAGGAGTTCAGAACAATTAAAAAAATTACTGAACAAATTCAATCAGATAGAAGTGTTTGAAGGTAATTTTAGCGACACACTACCAATTTCCGGCTTAAAAAAACTGGCTTTAGCTCATATCGATTGTGATCAGTATTCCCCCACCAAATATCTTTGTGAGTATCTCTACGAGAAAATGGTTCCAGGTGGAATCATGATGTTTCAGGATTATCCACTGGGAATAGCTTATGGAGAGAGAATCGCTGTCGATTCTTTTTTCAAAAACAAACCTGAAAATATTCTCTTCGGTTATGACGGAGCAGCATTTGTAATCAAGCGTTAATTTGCTCGCATAATCAAAGTCACAAGAGGAGCTTTTTAGATTATAATTACACCTTGGATAACTAACCTTTCGTAAGATTGGGCAGGTGTCATAAACCCCGATCAATTAAGGTTTAGGGAGAAAAAACCGCTAAGAGAATAGGGTTGAGAATAACCTGATGAGCCCATCCAATGGTCAATATTCTTACTGAAAGTTTATGAAAAAATCGATCCTCTTATTCAATCCAAGACCCGACCCCTATTACAAGCCAGTCGATCTTCCTATACCCCTGATTTGCGTCTCCCGGTTTCTTGACAAAGATGGTTACCCTATAAACATCATCGCTGAAAACCTCTATGACGATCCATACGAGGAAATACGCGAGTCTGCAAAAAACAGCCTGGTTTTAGGTATATCCGCCATGACAGGCCTGCAGATTGAGGGGGGCATCAAGGCCAGCAAGATCGCCAAGGAAGCCAATAAGAATATCAAGATTATATGGGGCGGCTGGCATCCTTCAGTTCACCCCGAGCAGGTTCTGGAAAATCCATATATAGACATTGTCATCAAGGGACAAGGTGCAAGAGCTCTCTATGATGTCGTCCAGCGAATTGAAAAAGGTGAAAACTATGAAGGCATCCCGGGAGTACTCTGGAAAGAAAACGGGCAAACCCATATCAATCCGAATAGAGAGCTGGAGTCTATTGATGACTGGCCACCACTTCCTTATCACCTTGTAGATATAGAAAAATGTGTTGTTGTTACAGAGTTCGCAACCCGCACAATCAACTACGTTTCAAGTTACGGGTGTCCCTACCGGTGTGCATTCTGCAGTGAAGTCACTGTTAACGACAGAAGATGGGTCGGGTTGAATCCAGAAGCGGTTCTGGATGATCTTGAAAAGTTACAGAATACGTATCACATCAACGGGGTCAACTTGTACGACAGTCTGTTTTTCGTGAATGTTAAACGAGCAAAAGCCATCCTGAAAGGCATCATTGACCGAGGATTAACCATCAGGCTCGGCAACCTCGATGGACGGGCAAAACAATTGGCCGAGGCCGATGACGAGCTTTGGGAGCTTTTACGAGACTCCAAAACCTACAGCATTTTGTGCGGAGCCGAATCCGGTGATCAGGAATCTCTGGATGTTATCGATAAGGATATGGATGTCGAAGACAATTACAAGTTTGCAGAAAAATGCCGCCAATACGGCATCAAAGTAATATTTTCTACTCTTGTAGGCATTCCCATGCTGAACCATACACATCAGGAGTTGACAGAAAAAACAAACGGGCAGATCAGTTCTACCATCAGCATGCTGGACAAGTTTCTATCTTATGATAGCCGCAACAGAGGACAGATGTTTATATACATGCCCTATCCCGGTACTCCGTTATACGACACTGCCGTCGAGCTCGGGTTTCAGGAGCCCAAACAGCTTGAAGGTTGGGCTCATATGAAACTCTATGACAAACAAACACCCTGGGTCACCCCCAAACAGGCCCGCACGGTTTCGATGATATCGAGTTATATATTCATGTTCCTCGATACAGACACAATACTTTGGGCTAAAGGAAGAATAGAAAACCCCGTTAAGAAACTTTTATTTGTATGGGCCTATCAGATATTTGCCAGAATAGCCAAATTCCGCTGGGAACATAAACTGTTTGGATTTCCGTTAGACTACCAGTTGTTTTTATTTGCCAAAAGAAACAATAAGTCGATCTAAGAAAAAAACCGCACTGCCAGATACTTTCAAAAACAAACGATTTTTCGAGCGATCCATGGTCACAATTATTATTGCCAGTGAAAATACCAAAGAAGCTTTGCACCTTTGTCTGCTCTCTATTCGGAAATATACAAAAGTACCATACCGGGTATTAGTGATAGATAATTTCTCAACCGATGGCACTCTCAAATTATTAGAACAATTCCCATGGGTAAAGGTTGTAACGATTTCCGGCATCAAAATGGGAGAAAGACATGGAAGGGCTTTGGACATAGGGGCAAAAATGGTCAGAACAAAGTATTTTTTAGCAATGGATTCCGATATAGAGATTCTGGATTTCAATTGGCTAGAAGATATACTGAAAAAGGCTGCGGAAAATGACGCGGCTTTTGTAGGCGAAATCCGCCCCAAATACAGAGATGCTTATTGGGGGAAATTCAAGGAACGTGCCGTGCCTTATTGTCTATTAGTAAAAACAGAGTTTTTCAAAAAAAACAATTGCACGTTTGTCCCGCAATACCACTGGGGGTACAGGTATCAAAGTGATGTGGGGGCCGATATTTTACTCAAAACCAGAGAATCGAACCACTCCTACGGTTTAATGGATGAAAATATCGCAAGCAAACTTTTCCATTACGAAAATCTGACACTCGCAAATATATTCAAAGATAAAGAATGGAAGGATGAATTTGAAAAGCAATTAGGCAGAGACCCTCGAATTGATGCATCCAAAAAGAAAGAGTATTATAAAATTGTTTCCGATACGATAAAACGTACCAAAATGAAGGTAGAGTTCATCAAGCATAGAATTGATTTGATGAATAACGCTTCAAAGCCTAAAACCAGCCCCTATCCTGCAAAACGCCATGTGCTCCTGAAACAAACGTTGAACGAAATGTCGTCTCAGCTTCATTGCATCGGAGAAACTCATTTCAAATCAGGAAATTATGATGCAAGTATTTCCAGATTTGAAGAAGCCTGGCCCTATGCCGAACACGATTTAAAACACCGGATCATGGCAAGGCTGGCCTTGGCCTGCTTAAGAAATAAAATGCCAAAAAAAATGGGGCAAGTATTACGTTCCTTGATAAATCTAAAATCCAAAAGCATTGAAGTCCTGTATTCCATAGGCTCTATTTATAAAGAGAACAACGATTTTGAGAACGCCAAAAAGTTTTATGACAAAGTCACACGTGCTTGTAATAAAAATCAAAAAGAACCTTGTGCCGGGGCTTATTTTCACCTTGGCGAAGTCTTTCTTAGATCAGAAAAAATTTCACAGGCCATTGATCACTTCGGACAATGTTTAAAAATCAACCCGGCCCATCAAAAGGCCCGACATTATCTGGCATCTATCAGCCCAATTGCCAAATCCGAGTGAAACCTAAGGAGTTTTTTTATGCCCATCCCCAGTAAGAGCCTTTTATTGGCCTTCGATTTTCACCTTCCCGCCCCTTCCGGGACGCAGGAGGATATCCTGTTCATCCATTCAAGCCCTCCTGATCAAAGTGAGGTTTCCCTATCCAGATTGACAAAACTTTATTCGGACAAAAAATTCAGTCTTTTAAAGAAGAAAGGCGCTCCCTTTCCAGAAAACGACTTACACAGCATACAAACTCAAACCTACAACGAACCACATCTTCCTCCTGAATTCAATGCTCAGTCGTGGAAAACACAATCCCTGGAAAGCAAATTCGGCTTGGTATTTTTCTGTGTGAATATGGAAGTAAAAGTGTCCATGAAAATGGACAAGCCCGATGCTTCAGTCGAGGAAGTCGAGTATGAAAAAGTGGAAGACAAGTTAAAATTCCGTTATGGAAACATACTCGACTTTCTGGAAAACTCCGGATTAAAAGAAGTTTCCTATGTGATCGACAAGAATTTTCGGGTTTGGAAGTTGACTCACCGTGACATGGAAGCATGGTCAGCAAAGTGGGAGTTTGATGGGGAATCTCTATTATTACCGCTGACCCTGTTGAGCCATGGAGAAAGAAGTAAACTGTATAATCTCGGACGTAACGGACCTGCTGAAGGGGCCATTGTAAATATTGGGAATTTTCTTGGCGGTTCATCGATCATTCTCAGCAAGGGCTCAAAAAAAGAGCATAGAGAAAAGGTGTACACCTTCGACCCCAAGCAATACCCTTTAAAGGAAAATTATTTCAAGAAAAACCAGGTTGAAGATTGGATAGTTTTCAATCAGCTCAACTCAGAAGATGGAGCACGGGACTGGGAAGAGAGAAGGGATAAAAGAATCCGCCTCCTCTTCATTGACGGGGATCACTCCTATGAGCAGTGCCATAAAGATATAACCTTATGGTCTCGCTATCTGGTTCCCGGCGGAGTCATCGCTCTCCACGATTATTCCCGCGCCAACTGTGATGGAAACGTATTTGGCGTAACCAGAGCCGCCTATGAAACCCTTATTTGCAATGAGGGTTATCATGAGTTTCGACGGGAAGACTATCTTTTCATGGCCAACAAAGTTTAAGCTTTATTTTAAGAGAGTCAGGGAGAATCAGAACATGGTTTCAGAAAAAACTGAATGGCCTACCCGGAAAAAGCAACTCAGGAGTTCTTACTAATGACTATACTTGTCCGAAAAAACTTTTTATTGGCCTTCGATTTTGACCCTCCTGTTTCTTCGAGCGCGCAAGAAAATATCCTGTTTATCCATTCGTCCCGCTCCGAACAAAGCGCAACGGCCTTGTCAAGGCTGGCCATACTTTATCCAAACAAAAAATTTGACCTTGTCAGAAAAGAAGGTTTACCGCTTCCTGAATGCGGTCTGCAGGAGCTAGCGACTCACACCTACGAAGAATCCCTCCTGCCCCCGGAATTCCATGCACCCGATTGGGGAAAGAAACCCAGCTTTGGCCTTACCTTTTTTTGCGTGAACATGGAAATAGGGGTCGTTGAAAAAAAGCTGGCCCCTGAAGGCTCGTTTGAAAATGTTGAGTTTGAGGAAGTCGAGAACAAACTAAAAGAACGCTATGGAAATATTCTGGCGTTTCTGCATAATTCCGGCTTAATAGAATCTGCCTATGTGATCGATAAAAATTTCCAGATATGGAAACTGACTCAAAAGGATGTAGAAGCCTGCTCGGGGACATGGAAAATTAACGGAGATTACGTGCATTTACCATCGACATTATTATCTTTGCAGGAAGGCGAAGAACTGTTCGAGCTCGGTCGTTCCGGACCAGCCGCAGGAGCCATCGTGAATATTGGGAATTTTCTTGGCGGCTCATCCATCCTTCTGAGCAAGGGTTCAAAAAAAGAGAACCGGGAAAAGGTTTTTTCCTTTGACCCCAAATCATACCCTGTAAAGGAAGATTATTTAAAGGAAAATCAACTCGAGGACTGGGTGGTTTTCAATCAGGTCACCTCAGAAGACGGCGTGAAAGAATGGGGAAAAAGAGCGGACAAAAGAATCCGCCTGCTCTTCATCGATGGAGATCACAGTTATGAAGAATGTCATAAAGATATAAGCTTGTGGTCCAGCTATCTGGTTCCCGATGGAGTTATCGCCATCCACGACTATTGCCTTTTAAATAATGAAGGTTCTTTTCCTGGCGTGGTCAAGGCCGTCTACGAAACCATTCTCTGTAAAAAAGAATTTCATAATTTTCGCAGAGAAGACTCTCTGTTTATAGCCAACAAGACATGCGCGTGACTTTGTCAGAGGGTCCAGGCAAGGCCAGCCTTCTCGTGAATTCAGCGACCGGAGCAAACCGAAAAGAAGCACTTCTTTATTGGAGCATCTAGAATGCACAGTATAAATTCGGACATTATTCGAGCCGTCCTGACCGATGACCTGGGCCGGGCGAAGTCCCTGCTTGAGGAAAACCCGGATGAATTACCCCTGCTCGCCGAACTCTTGGACCGCGCTCAGGAAAAACCATTCCCCCTGAGCCACCTCAAAGCCAATGACCCGGATTTCGTGATCTTCTTTCCCTCTTACACTTGTGGAGTGGGTTGCCAGATGTGTTGCACGGGTTTTTCCAACAAAACCCAGCTCTACGAAAACTATTTCCACATGAGCCCGGAGCAATTCGACTCCTACTTGCCTTGGATTCAAAACTCTACCTATGTGATTTTTTGCGGGCTTGGGGAAACCCTTGAGTCTCCGCACATGATAAATTTCTTGGAAAAAATACAAGACAAAATATCTATCATTTATACCAGCGGTGTTCCTTTAACTCGGGAAAAGATTCGCGACCTTATTAAGGCTGAACTCAAAATTCTCACATTTTCATTTGATGGGAATACTACCTTGGGGCATGGCTCTGGCAATCCCGACTACATAAGAAAGTTCTGGGAAAAAGTAGATTGGATAGAACAGTTAAAAAAAGAAATGAATAGTATATTTCCGAAGGTTAACCTCAACATTACGGTTAGCCAGGACAATCAGGATGAACTGAGCGAACTCATCGATACCGCCCAGCAACACGGCATACAGGAAGTTACGATTGACCCCATGACCTCTATTGACAATCGCAATTTCAAGAAAACTGTTTTCGCTGACTTTGAAAACTCTAAAAACAAGATCAACGCGGTTTTAGACCGGTGGAATAGTGAAGGCGTCGACGTAACACAAACAGGCTTCACCAAGTCTTTTAATGATGCCAGCTGCTGCCCTTATCTCGACAACTGGTTAAGTCTGATAGGCACAAGCCCTACTACTGTAAAAGCTGGTGTGTGCAATGGCTTATTGGAAGTCCCGAAATCGATTGAAGATTTTGACAGCAAGGAAAACTGGAACTCGTTTCCCATCCGATATCTGCGTTACCTGCATTTTTGTTCCCCCAAGGAGAGCAAGCCAATGCAATGCCAGCACTGTATTCTTACAAACCTTAAAAATTACGCTGACATATCAATAACCAGGAACTCTGGAGAAATAAGAAAAAGCGCTGACCCTCTGGAAATATACAGGTTAGCCTCTAATTTGAAAGCAGAAAAAACATGGGCTCGCGCTCGCCAGGAGTTTTTAAAATCCCTGGAAAACCACCATGACTTCTCCCTTAAAGGCAGAGCTTATTTTCATCTCGGAGAAATTGAATTAAATCAAAAAGATTATCCAGAGGCGCGAAAATATTTTGAACTGGCAGTGCAATACAACTTCGAACATGATCTTGCTTTCGCCTATCTTTATTTTTTGGTCATGATAGATCCTCCGTCACAAATACCAGCAAGAAAGGAAAAGTTTGACGCTTCCAAGCTGGTCAATGCGAATTATGACAAATATTTGAAAATGAACTCCTGAGACATATCAACTGTGTATTTTACAAAGACTACAACCCCCTGTTGACAAACATCGCAGATCCTATTAAGAACAATGAACTATCCCTGAAATGTAGGCTATTGTTATCGGAATCAGATTATGATTTAATGCGAGAAATTTGTTAGGATTTCCCCGCACCCAACCTCCGCAACCAAAGGCTTACTCGCTGATGACAACTTCCCCGTTTCCCATAGAATTTAAAAGCTCTAATCGATCCGAGGGCTCTTCCAGCGAGGAACTGTCGCCTCCTTCCGGTTTATGTTTTACAGATGAAGGCCACCTTCTGCTTGCCGATGACTTTAATCACCGCATTCAGGTCTATGACTCACAATTTAACCTTCTACATTGTTTCGGAAGCAAGGGAAAGGAGCTCGGTCAGTTCCAATACCCCAAAGGTATTGCAGTTGACCCGGAAGGCAATATCTTTGTCGCCGATAGCTGGAACCACCGGATACAAAAATTTGATGCGAAAGGCACCCCCCTTCTGGCCTTCGGAACTTGTGGCGATGGTGAAGGAGAATTAAACGAGCCCTATGATATTATGGTGGAACCTTCGGGCAACCTGATTGTGGTCGAGCGCTACAATCACAGAATCCAGTTTTTCACCCCCCAAGGCGTCTCACTGGGATGGATAGGCGATCGGGGAACTGTTTTAGAAGATCAGTTGGCCGAGATTCAGGGAACCCCGGCAACTATGCTGGCTCCACCTTTATTTGAGCTCCCCACTTCCATCACTAAAGACAGCCGTGGAAATTATTTCATCACCGACAGTGGCAACCACCGGGTGCGCAAGTTTGACCCCCAGTGGCAGGAAATAATTTCGTTTGGAGAAAAAGGATCCGCACCCGGCCAATTCCAATATCCCCTTTGCGTATCGGTAGCCCCAAATGATCTACTCTATGTCGCCGACCTTAACAATGAACGCGTGCAGGTGTTTTCCCCATTTGGTCAGTATTTATTCTCCATAGATTCCGCTCCCGATCAGGATTTTAAAGCCCCTTGTCTGACAGCCATAGACTTAAAAGGTTGCCTGCATATTGGCTTCACCTTCAACACACAGATTTTTAAATATCTTATTCCGTTGGCTTCCCAGAATACTCTGGCTGAAAGTTTAAGTGTGCTCCCCAATCCGGACCCCTCTCATATTTTCTACCACGCTCTTTCTCTTGAACAGGAGAATGACAACACCCAAGCCCTGATAGCACTTGAAAAAACCCTGACCAGGTTAAACGAAAACAGATCGGAAGAAATGCCATTAGCCAGCGACCTGAAAATGAATACCTCGCTTCAACTCAGTCATCTGTCAAAAAAGGGCATTACCATCACCGACACCACCCTGAACCTGGCTTACAAATTTGCCGAAGAGCAATTAAGACTGATCAGAGATGAAGCAATAAAAAGCTTTGAATCGTGGCAGGTAGCGGCCTTAAAATTTAGTGACCTGTTGCATGAAGAACAAAGAAAAATAGTAAAAGACCCTGATGGAATTCGTGACTTCAACCTCGACATTCACATCGCTGAACAGGAAGACAAAAAATCATACCGCCTGACCCGGAACAAAATCTATTCCTTCCGAGAAACCGTCCGAAAATTTTCCCGGATTATCCACAATTTAATTGAAAGCAATCTGCCCAGGACACAACTCGATCTTCTGAACGAGGTTCTACTCCAACAAACGGGGGAATCCTTGAACTGCATGAAAGAATATTTCAGACAAAAAGAGAAAAGCGAGGAATCCATGGTTCAAGTACTGGGGGAACCTCAAGGGGAAACAGACAAATTGTCTTCTTTTATCACCCAGTTTTATTCCAACAGCAGGATTATGGATCTGCAAACACACCTGCAATTTGAACTACAGTCTCACTGGTTCAACCTGCGAACACTTGCAGCAAACACTCCGGTGAATGTCAGTCTGGAAAATTTTGCAGGCAAAATGACCGGCGATTCTTCTGCCTTTGAGGATCTCCTGAAAGTTCTGATCGGATTTCATGAAGACTGGATATCCTACCCTCTGCTGGAACAGCAGTTCCTGAATTCACTGGATACTCTATCAAGAACTCCGGCATTTGATGATGCCATACTAGAAACGGAACTCACACTCTCAGACTTGTCTCCCGTTCCTTTTGACTCCGAAAACCTGGACTTTTCCAGCATCCTAACCGCTCTTATAGCTGAGGGCTTGCCCCTAAGCAAAGAATTTGAAACTTTAATATGGGGACAGCGCAAGTTCCAACTTCAAGGGTTTTCGGAGCATAAAGAAGAGCTCGTTCATTGCACTATAAGTTTGATGGAAACCCAAACCACCTATCAGAGAAAAGCCCGTGAGCTCTTTCAGCAATTGGAGGAAATGTTACAAAAGCAAATTGATTTGGAAGTCCAGTTGAAACAAGTACGAGTAGAGGATAAAGTCTCTCCCATTACGATCAACGACAATATCGCCATTCAACAATTTCAAATCCATCTGCTTCGCAGAATGATCATGAGCATGGATATCAACCAGTCAATCAACCTTCATCGCCTTGTTCTCGCAGGTGCTTTTTTATCTCTGGCGGATAACGATGACTCGAAGGCGCAAGAATTTTTCGAGGTCTTTAACGACTACCATTCCCAACAGAACCAGCAAATCCACGAAAATTCAAAATCCTGTAAGGAAAATACACTCAAGGTCTATTCCCAGGCTGTCCAAGCCAAAGAACTCAATTCCAAGTATGAAATTTCAAAACTCTCAGACTCTGCAAGAGTTGAAAATGAAAACAGACGATCACATATTGCCCTGGATCATTGTGAGTTAGAGTATCAGAGGAACTCCAGAGTAAAAAACATTTTGGACAGGCTGGTGGATTTTCGCAGCCGCCTGTCCCCTTCCTACAAAAAAACAGATTTCAGGGAAATCAGGATTCTCGAAAAAGCCAATGTTAGCATCGGACATACCCTGAACCCACATGGCATTCACTACAACCAGGATGGCGATCTTCTGGTTATCAACTTTGAAGACCATCGGGTTTACAGCTATTCCCCACTGGGCTATTTTCAATTCCATTTTGGCGGATGGGGCAACGCACCAGAAAAACTGCAAAATCCCGGCAACCTGGTCACTGACCGCAAAGGCTCGATATATATCGTTTTAGAAGGAGCCAGAATCGTTAAAAAGTTTAGTAAAGCGGGAACGTTTCTCTTGCAATTCACTTTGAAACAATCAGGTGTCTT
Source organism: Nitrospinaceae bacterium (assembly GCA_029261435.1). Lineage (GTDB taxonomy): Bacteria > Nitrospinota > Nitrospinia > Nitrospinales > VA-1 > LS-NOB. The sequence continues at coordinate 2,645 of JAJDBI010000274.1, read as the reverse complement.
ATACAGCCCTTCTATTGATAGCCAGAATAACCTTTGGGTCGCTGATCCAGAGAATAACCAAGTATGGATTATGAATGATCAGGGTAAAACCCTAAAAACCCTGCAAGGTAAAGAACTCAACATAAAGGAACCCGTCAGTATCTATTGCCTGCCAAATGGAGAATATCTGGTCGGAGACAAATCAGAATTTTTGCTGAAGCATTTTGACGCGTCGAGCAACTTGATCCAAAAGGTCGATAGAGCCAAATGGGGGGTGGACGATATTTATTTTCTCGCGTGGCATCCTAAGCACGGCATTTATGGCGCCGACTACTGGAACAATCAGATCGTACACCTCAACAACAAGCTTGAGGTCCAGAGCGTTTATCAGAAACCAGGCAATAGAGCCGGGCAGTTGGGAAAAGTCGCAGGCCTCTCCATCTTCAATGATCAATTAGCTGTGGCTTATGCCGATAGAGGCAAAGGCAAAGTGCAGATCTTTGATCTTTCCTCTTAAAACAACCGCTTTTTAATAAACATTAATGATGGGATAGCGACGGTCTTTAGAGCTTTGCAGGTTTTCACGTTCCACATCTTGCAGGAATCCGTTGCCGGAGAAATGGTCTTTAAATGTTGAGACCGAATCTTCCCGAAATTTCCCAGGTCGGTATGATTTAGCAATTTCTTCCATCGAGAAAGGTTCCGGCAGTTTTCGACATGTTGATGCCCGGTCACGGATTTTCTCTTCACTCCAGCGTTCCCCATTTGTTGCGATGAGCACCGTTGCTACCTGATCATCATCTTCAAAACAATAAATCTGAGGAAACACCGAAAGGAAGGTTTGAGTATCCCTGGGTTTCAGGGTATTGCCCTTACCGTAAAGGTTTGAAGCCACCAAGCCATTGGGACTCAGTACAGCGCGGATTTCTTTATAAAACTCACAGGTTTTCAAATGATAAGGAATTGACCCGCTTTTAAATGCATCCAGAATAATCCAGTCATAAGGCTCCTGCCCTTTTCGTTTCTGAATGAAAACTCTCCCGTCTTCTTCAAACACACGGCATTGGCTCGACTCACGCAAGGAAAAATATTTCTTGGAGACTTCTATCACCTTGCCATCCACCTCCACGATATCTATTTTCAAATTAGGGAACCACTGCGCAAGACAATTGCTGAGCGCCGCTCCACCTAATCCCACCATAAGCATTCTTGCAGGATTCGGCGAAAACAGCAGAGACGCCATCATCATACGCGAGTACACCAGAGCCAGAGGGTTTTGCCCCTGAGTATCCACCCGGCTTTGCAGGTAATATTCACCATTGCCCTTAAACCAAAGCTCCCGGTGTTCCCCGTTCTGGATGACATAAATATCATTATATCTGGTTGTTTCTTTAGCCAGAACCTTCATCTGAGGCTCCTCCTTTTTTTCACCAAATAACTGGAACATTCCAAAGTCCTAATTTTATTTCTAAAAGACAGGTTTCTGAGTTAAAAAGCGGTTTTCATTTTCCCTAGATATGATAAACTTTTAATACAAATTAGCGGTTTATCCATCAAAATCAGATCAACAATCAAGGGAACCCATACCCTTTCAAAGGGTTACACCCATTACCCTCACATCATAAAGGAATATAGTCCATGCCGCAAAAAGTTTTGAAGCATAAAGTTGGGTTGGAAACGCATGGCTTGAAAAATCTAAAAAAGATTCACTGGAATTTATCCACTCCCCAGCTCTACGAACACATCATTTCAAACGAAGAAGGGCATGTTTCACATCTTGGGCCTGTGTGCGTGAGTACGGGAGAACATACCGGGCGTGCACCTAAAGATAAGTTCATCGTTCAAGAACCTTCCAGTCAGGAAAATATCTGGTGGGGAAAAGTCAATCGACCTTTCACCGTGGAACAATTTGAAGCCCTCTATTCCAGAGTACTGTCTTATCTACAAGGAAAAGAAGTTTAAGTGCAGGATTGCTGCGCCGGCTCCGACCCCAAACACCAGACCCATATTCGCGTCATCACCGAACAAGCCTGGCACAGCCTGTTCGCAAGAAATATGTTTATCCAGATCCGCGATATGGTCAAACTGGAAACTCACGAACCCGCGTTCACTGTCATTCAGGTTCCTGGCTTTAAAGCAGTACCCGCTATTGACGGCACCAATTCGGAAGTTTTCGTTATTGTTGATTTTGGCAAACAACTGGTTCTGATCGGCGGAACGAGTTATGCCGGGGAGATCAAAAAATCTGTTTTCTCTATTTTGAATTACCTGTTGCCGCAAAAACAGTCCGTATTGTCCATGCATTGTTCTGCGAATATTGGTAAAAAAGGCGACTCCTCAGTATTTTTTGGGCTTTCAGGAACAGGTAAAACCACCTTGTCGGCGGATCCTCTTCGCAAGCTGATTGGTGATGACGAACATGGCTGGAGTGACAGAGGCGTTTTCAATTTTGAAGGTGGCTGTTACGCCAAGGTCATTCGCCTGTCCCAGAAGTCAGAACCCGAAATTTTTGACTGCACCCGCCGGTTTGGCACCCTGCTTGAGAATGTCGTGATGGATTTAGACACGCGTCGACTCAACCTGGATGATGCCAGTCTCACGGAGAACACTCGGGCCAGTTACCCCATAACTCATATTAAAAACGCTGTTCTCAGTGGCATGGGGGG
>JAJDBI010000273.1 GCA_029261435.1 Nitrospinaceae bacterium | reverse complement strand
GCTGATGATTCTATAAGTATTTCCTCCTTTGATTATAAAATCCGGTACGTTGGCGCGTGAGGCGTACACAAACCGACTCACTACATTGCCACTTCCATCGAGTTCTGCAACCGGGTTCAACTGGTCTTTATAAAGAAAACCCTGCTCTAAAGTTCCGTCTACTTTTTTCCCTATACGGCGGTTACTGCCGTCTACGATATATTCTATCACTGAACCGGAAGGCAGAGTAACGCCCATCAGGTTGCCCAGCACGTCATAGTTGTACGCCGTGACATCGGAACCTGCGGTTTTACTGAGTAATTCACCGTTATCAGAGTAAGTAAAACTCGCAGAATTATTATTTATCAATCTATCCTGATCGTCATACACCGCGCCATTATTCGTGCGGTTGCCGTTTTGATCGTAGGTGAACGACTCATCCAGCACACCATCACGATTGACAGCAATCAAGCGTCCACTGAAGTCATAGAAATAATCGTAGGTGTGTGCCACTCCCTGAACCGTTTCAACCTTTTTGGTGATTCTCCCAAGTTTGTCCCTGGTGAAAACAGTATTGAACACCGATGCGGCATTGGCATCGGCGTTATAACTCGCCACCTCGGCAAACCCGTTATAACCATACGTGTCTGCAACCACGCCCAATGTCGTGCCAGTGAGCAGTCCATTAGTCGCATCGTAGCTCAACACTTCACTACCCGCCCCGGTCAGCAGACTGTCGTTGTCATAGATGAAGCCAATGGTGTTGCCACCATTGACACTGCGTGTCGTGATTCGAAAATCGTTGTCGTAGGTGCGTGCCACAGAACCTGCAATCGTTCCCGCCCAAGTCGTACTGAGCAGAATGCTTCCGTCATAGGTGAAGCTCTGCACTCCGGCATCGGGTGCGGTGATGGTGACTACGTTACCGGTGACAGGGTCATAACTAAACGAGATGCTTCCCCGTGGGATAACGAAGTTATCAACCCGGCCTCCGGGTTCATAGTTGAACGTCACTGTCTGCGCATCCGGCCTCGTAATGCTGGTCAACTGTTTATCGACATTATAGAGAAACCGGGTACGGTGATCGACAAGGCCTATATCGGGCGGAGTGTATTCCGATTCCAGATCCACCGCCGTGTACTGGAACGCATGCGAAGGTCGGCCCGGAGGTGTGATGGATGACACGTTGCCGTTGGTGTCGTAAGTGGAATTGATTTCACGTAAATCAGGGAGCACCTGTTTCGTCACTCGCCCGGCAAGGTCATACTCAAAACTCACCGCACGGTTGAGAGGGTCCGTCACCGATTGCACAAAACCGTTCGCGTCATAGGCAATGGCAGAGGCACGCTGAGTCGGCCCCACTGCACCCTGTGTGACATTTGTGAGTCTGCCACGACCGTCATAGGTGAAGTCTGTATCTTCCAAACCCGTCACCTGCTCTTTGGTGATTCGACCCTGCACATCGGTGAACGATGTGGTGACCCTGCCTTCGGGAGTCGTGTCGGTGAACTTCAACGCTACGGCATCGTACACACTGGTGAAGGTGCGACCATTCAGCATCAGCGTGTCGGTCATGCTGGTCAGGCTGAACAGGTCATCCTGATCGGTGAGTGCCACCGTGCGAGTGGTGTTGAGCGTTGAGATCAGTCCGTTCGGAGTCGTCACCGCCAGGTTGCTGAGCGGCGACTGCATGCCCCAGCGCGGGTCCGGGTTTTTCGTAATGACCGTAATGGTCCCGTCCGGTGCGGTGAGGGTCTGGCTGTTGTCGAGTCCCAGCAAAGTGGTGTTGACCAGACCATTCGGGTCAGTGACCGTTCTCAGGTTGCCACCGGATGCGAAGTTTTCAACCTTAAAACTGGAAATTCTACCCAGGGCAGTTGAAGCATCAACCGTATAGGTCCCGTTGTCGCCGCTGCGCGCCAGCGACAGTGAGCCACCCGCCGAGTCGGAATCGGATACCAATCGACCCTCATCATTATAGGTATAGAGCGAATCGTTTTGCCGTGGGTCGGTGCGCTTCACCATCAGCCCAAGATTGGTGTACTCAAACCTGTTAGTTTCGTTTTTCGGATTGGTGATGCTGTTCAGGTACCCGTTACCATCCAGTGCCAGCAGAGTTACCTGACCGTCTGCTGAGACAATCGATGTAGGATTGCCATCGACATCGCGTTGAACGGTGGTGACATTATTGTCCCCATCGGTGACGGTCGAGAGAAGGCCGTTGGCGTTATAGGCGAAGTCGTAGATCGGCGTTCCCGTCAGCGCGTTGAGCGTGCGCAGGTGGCGACCGGTATTGTCAAAACTATAAAGCTCCGAGCCCTCTTCCGATACGATTACGGTTTCAGTCGTGGAGAACCCCGGTAATGCCGGAGCAATTCTACGAACGCGTCCACTGTTCTGACCCACAAAATAGACTGCGCCCTCTGAATCAACCGCCATTCCCAAAGCAATGAAATTGGCGTTGATGGCGGCAATGCCGTCACCATTAAAACCGCCCGCGACGTTGTCACTTCCAGCAAAGGTTGTGATGATTCCGGCAGTATCAATCCTTCGGATCTGACTAAAGTTTGAGCCTCCGGCAAAATAGACATTTCCCTCCCGGTCAGCGGTTATATGCCAGGGTTTAGACATACCCGACTCGGTAGCCAGAGCCCCTTCAACAAACACATTTGTGCCGTTACCGGCAAAAGTGGTGCGCGTTCCACGGGTATCTATTTTTGCAATTTGACCGCCGTCGGTGAAGTAGAGGTTGTCCTCGAAGTCCACCGCGACGCTGACTGGGCCCGAAGCCAATGTGAGTGTGTCGATGATGCCATTCACATCAATTTTGCGGATGCGACCATTATTCTCATCAGCAATATAGATGTTTCCGAGGCTATCCACGGCAACGTCTAAAGGCTTATTGACTTTTGCCTCGGATGCCGGGCCGCCATCACCCCCAAATCCATTACCGTTGATAGTGATGAATTTCGTCACATCACTGATCCCGCCGGAGGGATCGATCTTGATGATATTGGAACCTCTGCGGTGATGACGAGAAGCATAAATATTATTCTCCGTGTCAATATCCATGTGCAACGCAGTACAAGGGGTTACCCGGGTATGCTCGAACAATTTTCCCTGTGGCGTCACCTTGTAAACGATGCATGTTCTGGTGACAATACCAATCGGGTGCGAAAAATAAAAATCTCCACCGCTGTCAAAAACCATTCCCCCTCTTAAAAAGCTATTGAAGTTGGCATCTACTGCATCCATCCCATCAACAATGGTTCCCTGGGTGCCGCCGCCGGCAACTGACCTGATGATCTGATTAATGCTTTGCGGGCTTCTTCTTGGTCCATCCCCCAGATACAGAGTCTTGCTGAACGGTTCGTAAAAATGCTGTGCATCCAGAGTCCAGCCTCCAAGGCCATAGGCAGACAAGTTTGCTGATTTGAGATTGACCGTATATTCTTTTGCCGGTTGAAAAGAGGTGCGCGTCTTGACTAAAAGCGTTGCTCCCCCTGCATCGCCAAAGTTATTGGTCACCTGGTATTCCGCCTGAAACTCATATTCGATTTTGATATGGGCCTTGACCTCACCGGGAACCCTCCGCCCATACGCATCCAGTCCATCCCAGGTAAAAGGAACCGAAAGATTGGGTGCGGGGTTTTCTTCTATGATGAATCTTCTGCCCAGGACACCGATGGTGACACGGGTGCTGATGATCGAAGCGGGAACAGTGTCGCCGGTGACCGGAATAGTCAGGGTGGAATTAGCCCGGTAACCGGGTGTGCGGTCTGTAGCGTAGTTCAGACTGAAGGGAGTTCCCGCCAGAGGAATGCTCTCGCCCAATATCTGCGCCTGCACCTGCACAACAGATCGGTTAGGACACTCATTGCACACATCAAGGTCTTCATTCCTCACGGCGGCAGGTTCTTTGGGAACTGCGTTTACAGCCAGGCCTCGTGCCCAGTTCCAATCGTAGGTCGTGAAATGTGTCACCGGCACACGCCACAAACTAGAGTTTGATCCATATTGGGTGGCGAGAACCTGTCGCTCTTCGTTTGTAATGCCAAGCGATGCAAGGACAGTTGCATTGGCGGCTGTGCCCGAGCCATCAACATCGAGATCGGCAAATCCACCTGTGACACTTAGAATATTGATAACCAGTCCACTTTCAGAAGCCAGCCACCTGCCCTGTTTACGGTCATAGAAACCCGAAGGAACAATGATTCCCGCCGGGAACCCGAGAAAGTTATCGACATAGGCCGGGATGGGTTGATTGAAGTTGATCGTGTCGGCACCTGCCGCGATGGCTTCATCCACACTCAGTTCAAGCGCATAAGTGTAACCACTGGCAGGCGGCAGTTCGGCAGGCATGGCCATCGGGCCGTTGTCACCCACCGTGTATTCCGTTGCACGCACCGTCATGGAAGTGAGCAGTTGCGTAGAACCATCCGCCAGAACCATTTCTGCGGTGGTGCCCTGCGGGAACATCACAGCGGCCTGGCGCGTGCCATCGGCATCGGTAACAGGGCTGCCCTGCGCCAACACCGGCGCGGTAATACTTGCCAGATCCACAACAGTGAATTGCGGATCAAGTGGAATCAACGCAATCTCTTCTGCTACAGAAATATCCTGCCACGGCACATCAACATTGCGTTGACCGGGGAGGAATCCGTTCAGATTAAAATCGAGCACCAGTTGAGCGCCGCCATTCACCGCCATGTCATAAAAACCATCGGCACGGGTGAGAGTCTGCCCGAATTCAGGATGATCCATAACCGTGACAGTGACTCCCGAAAGTGCGTTGCCATCGCGTGTGAACACCTGGCCCCGAACAACCGCTGCCCTTACAGGTTCAATGGTGCCTGGAGTTACCCCAGTTTGCACGGCGTTGGGTCCGGTATAGAGAAACGCTGTGTTCTGTGACAGATCGGCGATGAGGGTTTCATCCAAAGACGGCGCATCGGGGATGCTTCCCGGAATCGGCGGTGTCGTGTCGACTTCATACAACGCCGTGGTGACCGGAGCGTTGTTGTAGTCCGGGAATGTTGCGAACGCTTTCAGCGTTGTTGTTTCAGTCAGCGTGAGTGGACCGGTGAAAACAGTGCTTGCCGTTGTCGGGTCGGTTCCATCCGTTGTAAAACGAATGATCGCCCCTGCCGTTGCAGAAGTCAGCGTGACCTCAATGGTCTCGGTGAACGGGCCGGTAGCGGGGTCTGGATCAAAAGTCACGACCTCGACCGTCGGTCGGGGGATGACGTTCAGCGTTGCCGAGGTGACAGTACTGTTGTTGAATCCCGAACGAATAGCAATGGCTTTGACAGATTGAGGTGCAGGAATCGTTGAAGTGACCGCAAAAGGCCCGACATACAATGTTGAATTCGCATCTGGTGTTGAGCCATCCAGCGTATAGAAAATTGAAGCACCGGAAGTGATGGTCGCCATCGTCACCGTTGCAGAATCGATGAATGTTCCGTTATCAGGATTGATGGTTGGAGCCGAAACAGTCAGCACCGAGGTGGGTATCGGATTATAGTTCACCGCCGAACCAACACCCAGAATAAAAAACTTGCTCAGGAAAACCCCGGTATTGGAGGTGGCTTTTTTGAGATGCACCGTTCCATTGGGAGCATAAACATGCGCTTCGATGCCACAGTTTTTACCCAGTTTGACAGTGCGCGGTTTTGTGCCATCATCCAACCCTTCTACAAAGAACTGGATTTCGTGTGCCTCAATGCCAGAGCCGGGCTTGGGTCCGATAAAAGCAGCTTTGCCTCCCACCAGGCTCTCCTTTATGCGGACCTCGGCAGGCCCTTCAAACCAGACCCGCCCCTTCCTGCCGACATGGAGAGAACGGATGTGATAGGTGCCTTCAGTAAGAATCAGCCGACCGCGTTTTTTAATACGGATATCGCCATACTCGCCGGGACTGAGTGTCAGCTCTGTATTTTTCCGGATGAGAATGTTTTGCGCATTGCTGCCAATGACAGCAGACTTGAATTTTGGCAGCGCGTCGAATATTGGCAGAGCCAATGGCGTGACGGGTTGCGCCACGGTTGCACGTTTACTTTTTTTGAGCGTGTTGTGATGCAAAGGGCCGAGCACATTCACACCTTTTTTCACCTGTACCGAATCGGCAAACAGTTCCGAGTCGGGCGGCATGCTACGGACACCAATGACCAGTGAAGCCTTATGCTTTTTGAAGAAGCGGTTCTCTGAGTCGTTGTCTTTATCCTTATCTTTATCTTTGTCTTTATCTTTATCACTATCTGAAATAACAGGAGTGGGTTGGTTGACAGCAATTTTTCCTGCCAGAACGCTGGATCCTTTTTTCAGCCAGATTCCATGAGTCGCAAAGATTGAAAAGTCGATGATGGATGGCGGACTGTGATAACCGATATCAACCTGACTCGCAGACTCGATAGAGCCTGAGCTGTCGGTGCGGTAATGGTAGAGTCCTGCCTCTGTGGCCGTCTGACTACCGGCATCGATTACAGGCGAAGCCTGTTCGAGAAAAAAGTCAGTGAGGATCGGGCTGGCCATCAGGCTCAGGTCACCAACGCCGGTTCCCACGATTGGTGTGTTGAAGAATGCGTTGTGATTCTCAGCTGAATCAGGAACACCCGTAAGCGTTGCATCACCACCCGTATCGGAAAACAGCGAGTCTGCAATCGCGATAGAAGAACCTGCGTTGGAAAGGTTCGCCTCCAGCGCGCGCCCTGAAATATTCGATAACGTAAGATTGCGAGCCGTGATAGCGAGCGGTTGGGTGCCCGCATCATTGAAGAGCGGTCCCACATCTGCAAAAGCGATCAGAGCGTTGGATAAATATATTTCTGCAGGGCCGGTTGGCTGGACAGCGGTGAGCGGTCGCCCGGTTCCGAAGAACTCGCTGTCACGAATGTTTAAATTACCCGACCCATTAAAAACCACCGCTTCGCTGGCATAACGGAACTGAGCAAAGCGCAAACTCCCGCCATTTGGCAGGCTCAAAGCGTTTGTGTAAACCGAGTTGAATGGAGTGCCTGTACTACCCGGTATGAGTCCGCCAACACTGTCATCGTGAACGGAGGTGAAAACAATCCAGTTGGATGAAGTTGTTTCAAAAGCAGGATTGGTAACGGTCAGAGACGCACCGCTGACGGTGTCATCAAACTTAATAACAGACGAACCTTCGAAGGTGGCAAGTCCTGTTAGGAATGTTGGACCCGTGACCAGATAGGTTCTTCCAGATTCAAAATGAAAATCTTCAGAGATCGTACCGCTTGGGAGAGCGGTGAATCCACTGGAAGTCGAGACCCTGTTAAACCGGACCGATTTTAACCTGACATTACCAACAGCATTAGATTGTGATGCATGCGGCTGTGTTTTTTCACCTTCCCACTTGATGGATGGCTTCCCACTCCATGCCTGTGCAGTTTCGAATCCAGAACTGAAAAAAACAATCGCTGAAACAATAAAATAAAAGACTAATCGCATCACAACTGCCCCCTCTAGAAATATACACCTTCATGAGTTTCGGACTAGGGATATACTCTGAGCGCCACAACACGTCAAATTATTTTTACAATGCGGGAAAAATCAACTGTTTTCATTATGCCTGATAGGGCGTTATTTGATTGGCTGGTGCAAAACCGGCCATTACAAAAAAAAGGCTTGCCAGAAAAATCCGAGAAGCCTATTAAAGATGACTACAAACTCAACCTTCCATTACTGAATGTACGATATAGAAGTTTTGATAGCCCAGCAAAAGCAAGTTACACACCCTAACTGCTCTCATCACAAAACATTTAAAATAATCAAGGATATCTAAATGCCCTGGTACAAGGACATAGTTTAACCAGATTTTTTCATGTCCTGATCAAACAGAGTCTTCAGATTCTGCTCTACAGGGGCAGAATCAGCATTTTCCTTCGGCCTCTTTTAAAGAAGGGGATTTATTTTGACAATCAACCTTTTCATGTGATAAAAGTCGGACTTCTTTTTTCCCTTAAATTTGACGGAATTTCATGAAGATTCACGAGTATCAAGCCAAAGAGATTTTAAGAAAATATAATGTAGCCGTGCCCAACGGAGTTCTGGTTTCCAAAAAATCAGAGGCTGCTAAAGCCGCCAAAAAAGTTGGCACCAATGTTGTGGTGGTAAAAGCCCAGATTCATGCAGGAGGACGAGGTAAAGGCGGCGGTGTCAAGCTGGCAAAGAGCCCGCAGGAAGCCGAAAAACATACCGGAAATATTCTGGGCATGACCCTTGTCACTCCCCAAACCGGCCCGGAAGGCCGTCTGGTTAAAAAAGTACTGATCGAAGAAGGCATGTCCATAGCCAAAGAGTTATATATGGGCATTCTGGTTGATCGGGAAACCAGTCAGGTTCTTATCATGGCTAGCGAAGCCGGCGGAATGGAGATTGAGGAAGTCGCCGCAGATACCCCGGAAAGAATCATTAAAGAAACGGTGGACCCTGTGATCGGTGTTCAACCTTTCCTGGCACGAAAAATAGCTTTTGCCTTAAATATAAAAGGCGCGGCTTTAAAAGCAGTCATCCCTTTCATCATCAATCTCTACGATGCGTTTATCAAAGAAGATTGCTCCATGCTGGAAATCAATCCCCTTGTCATCACCTCTGACGATCGGGTTCTGGCTTTGGATGCAAAAGTCGACATAGATGATAACGCCATGTTCCGACATAAAGATACGCTGGAATGCAGAGACCTGGATGAAGAAGACCCCTTGGAAGTAGAAGCCAGCAAATTCCATCTGAACTACATCAAGCTCGATGGGAATATTGGTTGTATGGTTAACGGAGCTGGACTGGCAATGGCCACGATGGACATCATCAAATTATCGGGCGGTGAACCGGCTAACTTTCTTGATGTAGGCGGTGGAGCTGATGAGGAAATGATTGAAAATGGTTTCCGTATTATTCTTTCTGATCCCTCGGTAAAAGGAATCTTCATTAATATTTTTGGTGGTATTCTTCGCTGTGACATTCTTGCCCGTGGAGTTGTTGCCGCAACCAAAAAGCTGAAAATAAAAATTCCAATTGTTGTTCGTATGGAAGGCACCAATATGGAAGAAGGACATCAAATTCTTAAAGACTCCGGCCTGAACTTCGCCATAGGAAATGGCATGAAGGACGGAGCCCAAAAAGTGGTCAAAGCAATAAAATGAGCATACTCGTTGATGAAAAAACAAGACTGATAACCCAGGGTATCACTGGCCGCGAAGGCATGTTCCACACCGAGCAGTCGATGAAATATGGAACCAAGGTAGTAGGCGGAGTTACCCCCGGAAAAGGCGGACAAAAAGTTTTAGGAAATGTTCCGGTATTCAATACGGTACGAGACGCAGTGGTGAAAACCAAAGCCAACGCGACCATGATCTTTGTTCCTCCCCCATTTGCCTCTGACGCAATTTTAGAAGCGGCCGATGCTGGTATTGAGCTGATCATATGCATCACCGAAGGAATCCCTGTCAGCGATATGGTAGATGTCTATAAATACTTGAAAGGCACCAACAGCAGGCTTGTCGGACCAAATTGCCCCGGTGTTATTTCTCCCGGTAAAGCCAAGATCGGTATCATGCCGGCTCATATCCATAAGAAGGGTAATGTCGGAATTATTTCTCGAAGTGGTACCCTGACCTACGAAACGGTTGGTCAATTGACGGCATTGGGCATCGGTCAGTCCACCTGCGTAGGAATTGGCGGCGATCCCATCATCGGCACACGGTTCATAGATGTGTTGGAACTTTTCCAGAGAGACCGTGGCACCAAAGCCATCTGTATGATCGGTGAAATCGGCGGCAGTGCAGAAGATGAAGCGGCTTACTATATTAAAAAACATGTTACCAAACCCGTGATTGGATTCAT
>JAJDBI010000272.1 GCA_029261435.1 Nitrospinaceae bacterium | reverse complement strand
GATTCTCTGGCTTTATCCGGGTAATGATCAGGGGGATACGAACGCCCATAAAGTTCTGATATATTTGTTATGCCGAGCTGCTCCTGCCCCGCCAGGCTCATATACTTCAAAGTATAGCCGGGACCATCATTTTTAAGAATTTCTTTGAGGCAAATAGGACTAGTTTCAAGCAAGGTTCTATTTGTTTCCTCTATTTTTTTGCTATTGGTGATATCCATCGAATCTGCTGTGATATATACCAGTTTACCCTCAGCATTGAAATGTGGACTAATTGTAGTTCCATACCAAATAGTTTTCCCATCCACTTCAAAAGAATATTCAATAGTATTCGTTTCGCCCTTGCTGGCGAGATGCATATACTTTTTAACGATGTCACGAGTGGCTTTGGGGGCGACATCAGTAGGGAATACTTTTCCATATAATTCCTCAACATTTACAATCTTAAGTGCCGTCACACCACTCTTGCTCATAAACCTCAAATTAAAATCTGGATCAAAAACTTTGTGACACACAGGAGAGGACTGCACCAAGCTATTCACACTTGAGTTTTCATTTACAGATTTTAACAATGTCTCCAAAGTTAACTGATTCATAGAGTTCTCGAATTATTATGAAGTACGGTTTAAGAAACTGGCAAGACTTCCCTGTATTTTGTCATCAAAAAAGCTTCATGAATTTATAGGATATTCAGAACACTTACATCTATATAGACAGCAAAACACATGCCAAGAAACACATACTCTTGTAACCCCTTGATAGGTAAAGAGTTACTATAGTATTTGAATGCATTGGTGCTTTATTCGACAAGCTTCATTTACAAACATCATTTGTTTGCGTAAAGATAGTTATGCAAATCACAGCCGAACACTCTGAAAGGAATAGTTCTGTTTTGGTTTTCTCTGGGTGTCTATTGAGAACGTAAATACATATCAAAAAAAGTTAATAGTTGTTGCAGGAAGGAATTTTAGAAGGAATAAGTTCGACTGTATCAAATCGTAAATATATTTATAGGTACATAATTGTTCTTAATGACTATTAATGTCAGGAAGGGATTTTCAAAATAGCACTTGATAATTCATAGTCCAGATCTGAAAATCTTGAAAGTATTCAAGTGGTCGGGAGGCTCTTACCTTTAGTCCTCCAGCCACTCTCTATCGATCAATTAAACCCGGCGTCAAGTTGATTAAAAATCCTCGTCATCGGGATCATCCTCTACGAAAGCCTCATCCACTTGAGCTTGCTCGGCTTCATCAACCAGTTCCTTGATTTGTTCATAACCCGTCGCTAACTTTTGAATATTGACCAGTAGATTTATCAATTCTGCATCCGGGCAGTCGCGGATTCCTGCAACAAGAGCGCCACGTTCATCCTCGTCATACTTCTTATCCCATTTATCAAAAACGCTGAGGATTTTATTCTTACAATGAATCAAGTCATAAAAAAAGCTTTGAATTTCTATTTTCGGCATAACATTCCTAAAATTAAATATTGAACAGAATTACTCAATGAATCAGGGAAAGGCATTTCTAACTGCAAAACCATTCCGTTTTTCTATTTACACATTTTTTAACCCTGATATTATATGTTGAGTGCCTCCCTAGGCAAAATGATATCTCTTCCACTCAATAATTCTTTTTTTAGAAACTCATGTCTGACGAAGAACGATTTAAAGATAACGATAATGACACCCTGACTGATACCAAGTACAACCTGACCTGGACCAAGGAAGACAGCTACCAGATGCGCAACAAATGGTGCTCCTGGAAAGGTGCCAACAACTATATAGAATGGCTCAATGAACAAAAGTTTGCCGGTTTTGATGACTGGAGACTGCCTAAAAGCCAGGAATGTAGAAATCTGTATGACCACGAATGCAAAAATACCGATTTTGACGGCGACATAGTACATATCGACTATAAATTTCCTGAGGGTTGCGGGTCCACATACTGGTGTGTGGAAGAACACGGAACCAACGCTATTGCCTATAATTTTTATAGCGATCGAGCCTATCAGGTTAGAAAAAAAGCAAAGGATGAAGAAAATATGTGTTGTCGGGCTGTCCGCACTTCTGGCCCTCCCGTGAAAAAGAGCGGTCGTCTCTCCAATACAGGAAGGACAAGAAGAGAATAACCGGCCTCCGCTCAGTGAGAGCAGTCTCCACGCCTTCGGCTGTCGCATTGATGTTAGACTGCCCCTTAACCGTTTAATAACCCAGTATTACTCACCCATTCATGGCACACCATCGCGCAACCCGCGCTGAAATTGACCTGCAGGCTTTTCGCCATAATTTTCAAAACCTGAGGAATCACATCTCTCCTCAAACCCTGATCATGGCAGTCGTTAAAGCCGATGCCTATGGTCACGGAGCCCTGCCCTGCGCACGCGTAGCGGTCGATTGCGGAGCCGATTATATTGGAGCCGGGGTTATTGAAGAAGGCATCGAATTCCGGCAAGGCGGCCTTGACATCCCCATTCTGATACTTGGTAGTATCTTTCCTGATGAGGCTGAAGATTTAGTCCACCACGACCTTGCCACCATAGTATGCACTCTGCCCCTGGCTCAGGCCCTTGCAAAAGAAGCTGCAAAGCAGAATAAAACCGTCTCAGTGCATATAAAAATCGATACTGGAATGAATCGGCTGGGAGTCTCTCCAGAAAATTTACCCGGACTCCTCGACCAAATTCGCAACTTACCGAACCTGAAAATTGAAGGTATCTCCACCCATTTTGCTTCCGCTGATGATGAAGATCTTTCTATCACTCAAGCACAGCTCAAAAAATTTCAAGCTGCACTTTCCTGTTTGAGTAATAATGATATGCCTCTGATTCATTGTTCCAATACATCAGGGCTGTTCAAGTTTCCTGAAAGTCATTTTGATATGGTCCGACCCGGACTCATCCTTTACGGTGCTCTACCCTCCCCGTCCCTAATAAATGTCCTAAATGAGAAAGAAAACCTGAGTCCGTTTCAACCTGTCATGCAATGGAAAAGTCAGATCATTCTGGTTAAATCTATTGCCAAAGACCAACCCGTCAGCTATTCAGGAAGTTTTAGAACTAAGCGGGACAGCCTTATTGCTACCTTGCCAATTGGTTATGCAGACGGACT
>JAJDBI010000271.1 GCA_029261435.1 Nitrospinaceae bacterium | reverse complement strand
AGTTTTTCCGTCTTCCAGAAGGGCCTTAAGTTTTCCCCGGCGTTGTTCGGGAAGAATCGTGTTGAGAAGGGTCATGATTGCGCTCCAGCAGTTTTGTCTGTATCAATTTTTTCTCGTATCCAGTCAGCAACGTAGATGTTATCGAGATTAAATTTTTTCAGCGTATTTAAAATTACCAACAAGTGTTCCTCGTCTGGAAGATTTTTGTCCAGAATAATAAGATCTTCGCCGTTGAGTTTGCAGTAGCCGCTTTGAATAGCAAACTCCTGATCGTTGAGATTGGCGACTTCAATTTTAATGGATAATTTCTCTGCGGCTTCCTTGAGGTCCTGGATGCGGCTCTCAATATTTTGCATAGTAGAAAATATTATCAGGTAATGAGTCGCATGATGTCATTGTAAAATGCAAACACCATGAGGCTGAGTAGCATGAAGATTCCGACCTGCTGGGCTCGTTCCCGGTTTCTTTCACTGACAGGTTTTCCCTTGAGAATTTCTATCAGGAAAAAGAAAATATGTCCGCCATCCAAAACAGGAATCGGCAGTAAGTTGAGCAGGCCGAGGTTAATACTCAAAAGAGCTGTCAAACGAATCAATTCATTAAAGCCTTGCTCGGCCTGTTCCCCATAAATTTGAAAAATCAGGATGGGGCCACCGATGGAGTCGGCAGGAATCGAGCCCATAACCATTTTTTTGATGCTGACGGCTATCATGTAAGTCAACCGCCTAGTTTCTTCGATGGCTCTTTTGAGGGCTCCAAAAATGCCGTATTTTTCCGTGGTCATTTCTCCGGCCATGCCGATGCCTAGAAGTCCAACTTCTGAACTTTTGCCTTCAATGTCCTTTACGACCTTGGCTTCGGGTGTCAGTTTAGTTACGATTTCTGTCCCGCTTCTGAGGACTCTGAAGGTCAGTTCCTGGCCGGGTTTATCAATGGCCGCTGTTTTCAGGTCTCCCCACCCAAAAATAATAGTGTCATCGACTGAAACCAGAACATCGCCTTCTTTAATTCCTGCCTGGTCAGCGGGTGAGCCTTCTTTGATATAAAAAATATTTCGTACCAGCGGAGTGATACCGATCAAACCCACATTTTCTTTGTCACCAAAAAGATCACTGATTTGCTCAGAGATGGGTGTGATTGGGACTTGGGCAACATTCCCTGAGCTTCTTTCTACTTGAAAATCCAATGAGCGGCCTGGGGAATCATGGACGATTTTCTGGAGTTGCTCCCAAAAAAGTATTTTTTTGTCTCCGATAGCTAAAATGCGGTCGCCTGTTTGAAGCCCGGCAACCAAAGCCGGGGACTCCTCTTTAACTGTGCCAACAACAGGAGCCAGTGCAGGGACCCCTACCAGATAAACGCCATAATAAATGGCGATGGCAAACAGAATGTTGAAAAGCGGACCAGCGAACGCAATGGCCAGACGATGCAAAACAGGAGCGGCAGAAAATGACCCTATTTCGTCTGCGTTTTCTTCTCCAGCTTCTTCCCCCTTCATTTTTACGTAGCCGCCCAGAGGAATCCAGGCAAGGAGGTATTCGGTGCCACCACGTGTAAAGCTTACAATTTTTGGCCCGAAACCAAGGGAAAATTTTTCCACCACGACACCCACTTTTCGCGCGACCAGAAAATGTCCCAGCTCATGGATGAAGATGAGAGCCGCCAGGCCTCCTAAAAAAGCCAGCATTTTGGTCCCGAAACTGAGGACTGCATCAAGAGAAAATATTGAAAGTTCAAACATGTGATTTAAGGGGTTTGTGTGTAATCCAAAATCTCCACACCGGGTGGAGTCTTGAGTTGGAATTGCTCTTCCAGGATTTCATGGTTAACCTGAATCCGGCTAAAACGAATTTCTGTTTTGTTTCCTAATTTATCATACACGGTCGATCCAGTAATTTGGTAGTTTTTCTTGTCACCCTGAAGCACTAGTCTTGCCAAGCCCTGCTCTGCACTTTTGGGGACGAGGGTGACAAGAATTTTTTTATCTTCCTGACTCACACTTTCAACGTCGAAAGCCTGGGTCAACTTCCCCTTCCCAGCCAGAAAAAGAGCGGGAGTGTTTGAGGAGTATATGCTCTCAACCGGCACCTTGGTGGCTTGCTCCTCTTCAGGAACATAAAGCCAAATGATTTTCCCATTACTGATAAGAATTTGAGTGTCTGGTGCTCCATAGACCCACCGCATTTTCCCGGGTTTTTTGATTTGCACCCGGCCTTTGACGTCTTGGGTTTCGTTCATCATTTTAACGTAAGACTTTTGGGTGAAGTCGGCTTCAAAAGTTAAAATCTTTTCATAATGATTCTGTATGGCATCCAACGCTTGTTGATCGGAGGTCTCCGCAAAGAGGTGTGCCGGCAATATCAGGATGGTAAATAAAACTATAAATTTTTGCAGAAAATTCAAGAAAGTTTCCTTTTCTATTTGTTATGCAAGACCCTTCGGCCAGAAAGCGTTAGTTTGCCTTCAAGGATCAGTCGAATGGCTTGGGGATAAATGACGTGCTCCTGTACAAGGATTCTTTTAGAAAGAGAAGTCTCATCGTCATCATCAAAAATAGGGACCACTGCTTGTGAAATTATGGCTCCTCCGTCTACTTCTTCGTTGACATAATGTACCGTGCAGCCTGAAAAGCGAGCTCCGTGTTCCAAGGCTCGCTTTTGCACATTTAATCCGGGGAAAGCAGGAAGTAATGATGGATGAATATTTATGATTCTATCTGAAAAAGCTTCGATAAAATGTTTGCCCAAAATCCGCATGTAGCCAGCCAGACAAATCAGGTCAACAGATTTTGATCGGATTTTTTCTACCAGGCTCTGTTCATAACTGTTGCGATCTGGATAAGATTTTGGGTCCAGAAAAAGTCTTTCAAGACCATGTTTGTGTGCTCGTTCAAGCGCGTAGGCATCCTTCACATTGCTGACCACCAGAGAGATTTCAGCCTGCAAGTCATTTTTTTCAATACTGTCAATGATGGCCTGCAGGTTTGAACCTCGTCCTGAAACCAGGACGGCGAGTTTAAATTTATTGGGTGCCATTTAAAGAAGCAGCAAAGGTTTGTTGGGGACGGGTGTTAATACTTTCTTGAGCTTATCATTAAACAGTGTTTTAAATCAATGATTTCGATAACTAGTGGGTGAAGCTAGTGTGCTTGAATCACATACATAAAGGCTCCCAATGGTGTGAAAGGATTGTAAAGCATATTACAGATTGTTTGCAGCTCTTGGTAGGGATGCAAATCGAAGCCGACTATGTTTTTGACTGTAAGATATTGTAAATAATGTTTTTATTGTTGATTTTGCTTTTAGTTGGGCCTGCGGAGTCTGCCTTTTCTGGGGTTAGAGCAAGCAATTGTGGTTATTCTGTAAGGTGTATGAAAAAAGTAGGGAAATTGTGACCATAGTGTTATCAATTAGAGTGACAATCTGATCTATAATGCAATGTAGTGCAGGTTCTGAACTGAGGAATTATGGATGACAAGGCTATAGAGGTGAAAAACATGACGGGCAAACTGGATATTCTAGTTATTGATGATGATGAGGAGGATCGAATGAATGTTCAGCGCTTGCTTGATAGTGGGGGTGTTAATGCGAAAGTTCATGAGGCTTCGGATAGTTCTTCAGGGATAGCGAAAATGAAATCCAGTAACATCGATTGCGTCCTGATTGATTATAGACTGCCCGATGCAACGGGTCTGGAGGTTTTGGAAGAATTAAGGGGAATGAACGGAAATAATGTGCCTCTGATTTTGTTGACAGGTATGGGGAATGAACAGTTGGCGACAGAGGTAATGAAGAAAGGGGCATCGGATTACTTGTCCAAGAGCAAGCTGAATGAGGAGAATCTGATCCGTAGTATAAAAAATGCCATTCAGGTACGGTCTTTTGAAAAAAAGGTTAGTGTGGCTGAACAGGCTCTGGCGGACAGTGAGAAATCGTACCGCACTATTGTCGAGACGGTGTCGGATGTCATATTTCGTTTGGGTCCGGATCAGAAAGTCGAATTTATCAATCCTGCTATTCGGTTCTTTGGTTATGATCCGGCAGAATTAGTAGGGCATTCAATTGATAAATTTATTGATGTGCCTCCAGACAGTAAGAGATTTATTTCTAAAGTCGCTACTCAGGCAGTTGGTCCATTGTCGACCAGTAATCTGGAAGTGAATATTAAAGAAACTATTATGGATGGGGAGGTCAGGTCGATTCCTGTGCTACTGGATGCTTTTGGACTTTGGAATGTGCCGGATGAAGAGGTTTTTAAAAGTGACGTTGATAAAACCTTTTTGGGAACACTATGTATCGCCCGGAATATTATGGAGATCAAGGCGATAGAGGAAGAGTTATTGAATACTCAGCATCGCTTGATGGTTATGGTGGATGAACTCAAGAAAATATCCACTATAGATGCATTGACAGGTATTGCCAACCGACGATTCTTTGATGAATATTCGGAAAAGGAATGGAAGCGAGCGCAGAGAGATAAGCAATCCTTCACAGTTGTCATGATTGATTTGGATTGTTTTAAATCTTATAACGATACTTATGGGCATCAAAAAGGAGATACATGCCTGAAAGAAGTGGCGGAGGTCATTAAAAACTCTATGAAAAGGCCCTCTGATTTAGCGGCAAGGTATGGGGGGGAGGAATTTGTCTTAACGCTCCCTGAGACAGATAAAGAAGGTGGATACAAACTTGCAGAACAGTTGCGTCAGCAGATTATGACTTTAAAGCTTGAACACGAGAACAATACCTGTGGAAACTATATTACCATTAGCCTGGGCGTAGCTACCGTGCTTGCCGAGCCGGGAAAACAATTTTCCGATCTCATTTCCCAAGCCGATAAGGCACTCTATGAGGCTAAAAGGACAGGGCGTAATCGGACAGTTGTTTTTGGTAGGGAGCCGGTTTAAATCTAAAAATAGAAAAAAACTGATTATTTCGGGAATAATTCAATGTAGAAAGTGACCTTATATAGTGGAATTCATATTCCACCCCTTTTTGCGATCCGTCCGCCTTTTCTACCTCCTAGGCGGGCGGATTTCTTTTTTTGTCACTCCCTTCCAATTTTATTACCCTTGATTCCGTTATTGAATCTTTTTGAGGAAATATTTCCTTTATTTCAATAAGTTGTTTATATTTTTTGAAATATATTGTTCAACCTGTGGATACCTTGTTCATCTCATGAGGTGTCTGGCGGAAATTTGTGTTATTTTTGTGATTCATGAAAAACTTCAATTTATTCAGACTGGTTTCATTCGTTCTTTGGGTTTTCCTGGCAGGGGGAGTGGCTTCTGCATTTGCGGATGTAAACGATGCATTTTTGCAATCCGTTATCCACGGAGACCTGAAAGAGGCGGAATCCTTACTAGAGCTGGGCGCGGATATCGAAACCCGTACCAAAAAAGGAAGTACGGCTTTGATCGTTGCAGCGGCTCAGAGTCATACTTCTCTGCTGGAGCTATTGTTAAAGAGAGGAGCGAAGGTCAACGCCCGGAACCGCTATGATGATACTGCTTTGTTATTGTGTGCCACTGTGAATAATATTAGATGTATGGAGCTGCTCAGTGCCAGGAAAGTCGATGTCAATGCAAAGAACATGCTTGGTTGGACTCCTCTTTCCAAGGCGGCAAGATATGGACATTTGCAGGCGCTCAAGTTTTTGATCGAACAGGGTGCCGAGGTTGATATCCGCCTGAACGATGGTGCTACCCCACTAATCATAGCCGCGTTGGAACAGCACTCTGGAGTAGTTCACTTTTTGTTGCAAAGTGGGGCAGACCCGAATGCGCAAAACCTGGAAGGAACCACAGCGATATTATTAGCAACCCTGGCTGGCCGAGGGGATATTATTCGAGCTCTGGTTGCAGGGGGAGCGGATCTGAAAACACGTAACTCTTTTAGCGGCCATCTGTTGTTTCTTGCTGTTGAACGTGATTTGGTAGATGCCGTAAGAGTATTGCTTGAGTTGGGAGTGAGTGTGGAATCCCGAAGTCCCAGAGGTTGGACTGCTTTAATGAGGGCTGCTAAATATGGGCGGATTCTTTCAGCCAGTGTATTGATCGCTGCTGATGCTGACGTGAACGGGGCCAGTAAAAATGGAGCAACGCCTCTTATGATTGCAGCCGAGCGGGGCGAAATTGAAATGGTTCGTCTTTTGATCAAACACCAAGTAAACATAAATGCTAAAAGTCGCAATGGTGCGACTTCTTTAATCAGCGCATCCGCTGGCGGTCATGAAGAAGTTGCCGAACTCCTTCTCCAGCATGGGGCGAAGCAGGATGACATGATTGCCAATGGCTCAACATCCTTAATGGTTGCGGCCGAACGAGGTCATTTATCCACAGTTGAAGTCCTGCTTCATAATGGAGCTGATGTTCAAGCAAGTAGTAAAAGAGGGTGGACGGCCCTTATGGTCGCTGCGGCAGGGGGACATACTCGAATCATCCAACTGTTACTGGAGAAGGGAGCGAGTACGAAGCCGGTGTCTAAAAACGGGTGGACTGCCCTCAAAGTTGCTCTTAAATTAGACAGGTATGCTGTGGTTCGACAGCTTAAACAGGCGGGAGTCAAGCAATAAGGTGCTCAGTTTTTCTGAAGCAGGTTTTCCTGAATATTTTTAAGAAGCCCTATGTTCTGAGTATGTCCTGACTTACAGGCTTTGATGCGGCCGCGTATGGGTTTTCCCAATAAATAGAAATCCCCGAGTATGTCCAGAATTTTATGACGTGGGAATTCGTCCTTAAATCGGAGTTTGGTATTCAAAACTTTTTTATCGCCAAGCAGAATGAAGTTGTCAAGTTTTCCTCCAGAGGCATAACCCATCTTGGTTAATTGTGCCATCTCTTCCATAAAGCCAAAGGTTCTTGCCGGGGCAATTTCTTTTTTAAAGCTTTCATCGCCTTTGAACTCGAAAGTGTAGTCTTGGATACCAATAGGTTCTGGGTAGTCCATGTGGTAGCTGACGCTAAAACTATCGCTGGGTTCAATGGAAATATAAGGACCGCCTTGCTCCATATTGCCAAACGTATAGCTTTTATCGATCACGATTACTTCATAAAAACCATCCTGATCTTCAAACTCGCCATCTTCTATCAGGTCACAAAAATCTTTTGCGGAACCATCCATTACGGGTGCTTCATCTCCTATTTTTATGAGCAGGTTGGTAATTCTATACATATGAAGAACTGCCATAATATGCTCTATGGTTCCTACAGAGGCTCTGCCTTTCTGCAAACGGGTGGCATAGTCTGTGGATAGGACATTTTCCAGCCGGGCTGGAACAGTCTTTCCTGTGGAAATATCCCCAAAGATAATTCCACTTCCCGGAGGCATGGGCTGTAAAATCAATCCTGTTTTAATCCCTGAATGCAAACCGCTACCGCATAACACCACACTGCGTTTGAGGGTGCGTTGGGGGTGTCGGTATCCATTGTTGTCTTTTCCAGGAGCAGGTATTTCGATAGAATGTCGCTCTATTTTTTCTTTGAGATGTTTCTCTTCTGTACTCAGGGCTTTGCAGGTTTCTTTGATATCCCAGTTATTGCGTTTGAGGTGGTGAATGATGAAGTGCTTTTCCCAAATCAGCTCTGCTTCCTGAAGGGACCCGGCCTGATCGATATTTTTGATTTCTATTTTAGGTTGCCAGATTTCTGAAGGCAGGTCTTGAGCCGTTATCTTTTTCTGGTTAGCACTGGTAAGAATCAATTTGTTCAGTACCGTTCTAAGTTCTTTCATATTCTCGGGCCAGGAATAACGGCATAGAGCTGCCAAGGCATCTTCACCTATTTCGGGGATAGAAGTATTTTGTGTCTTTCGGGCTTCAGCCAGATAATCTTTTGCCATAGCCGGGATGCTCACGGCATAATCGCGCAAAGGTGGAACAAATAAGGTGGAGCTTTTGAAGGCATCCAGTAATGCAGGATGGAACTGGCCTTTTTCGGATAGGGCAGCTAAATCTCTGGTGGACGATGCAAAAATCCGGATTGGCATCAGTTCTAAATGTGAATCATCCGGTGATGAACCGTTGGCGTTCAGAGTTTCCGCGAGTTTTTCCTGAAGGCCTTTACTTAACGAGTCAATATTGCTGAGATAGATTACTTTCTCTTCATTTGTTTGGCCGACAGCACTGGTGTCTTTAACTCCTTTTTGAGGACGCTTAAAAAGGAGGGAGTGAATAG
>JAJDBI010000270.1 GCA_029261435.1 Nitrospinaceae bacterium | reverse complement strand
GAATCTATCTCAGCATTGTAAAACGAAGCAAGGGCTGAAAGCCCAATGATTGCAAAAAGAGGAACTCCCAGAAGGGCTAGTAGAATGATACCCAGTGCAATCATTTGAGTGTTTGTTCAGAGTCATTTTCAATAAAAACGGTTTCAAAGCCACTTATTATAAAACGTATGGCAATAACCATAAAACTGTAAGGTAGAACGGTCTGGAATATCCACACGGGAATATCCAGGAAAAGAACAGATTCAGAATCTTTTTCAAACAGCATGAATGACAAGGCCGCCCAGGCTAGAAAACCGCTGATGATTCCAGCTGAAAAACGCGTAAAGGCTTTTATGATTCGTTTCCAGTATAGTGACGAGAAGCTGGTAAGAACCTCGACCGAAATATGTTTGTCATGCTTGACAGCAAGCGAAGCCCCCAGGAACCCCAGCCAAAGCACCCACTGGCGGAGAAGGGTGTCTCCCCATATAATTCCCATATCAAAGAAGTTTCTCAGCAGCATTTGGCCGAAAGAAAGTAAAATCATGAGGCTCAGTATCAAGACAATTAGTTGGCCTTCAATTTTTTCCAGAAACTTGTCAATTTGTTTTAAGATGTGCATGAATAAAAAGGTCGGGGAAAATGGTGAGTGACAATCGTTTCCATTCTGAAATCTATAATAAACTTTTAAACTTTAAGGCTCAATATATTGTGTGCCTTGATAGTGATTAATGCGGATTATGAGACATTTTTTATATGTTTTGACATCTTTGATCCTATTTTCTCAGGCCGAGGCCAATCCATATCCTGAAATGGCCCATATACCTGCCGGAGAATTTGAGATGGGCAGTCCAGATGGTGAGGGAAAGTCTAATGAACATCCGAGCCATAAAGTTTATCTGGATGCTTTTTATATAGATAAGTATGAAGTGACGTTTAAGGACTTTGAAGCGTATCTGGCGACACATCCCAAAAAATACCCAACTATTACCGGTTGGATAGACCGAAAACCCCGGCCTGAAATGATGAACAAGCCTATTTTTGGATTGATGTGGAAACGCTGTCGGAATTATTGTGCCTGGCGCGAAAAGCGGATTCCAACTGAGGCGGAATGGGAACGGGCGGCAAAAGGGCCTGACAATCGTCTTTATCCCTGGGGCAATGAGCCACCGAATAGGTTACGCGCCAATTTTGGCAATTGTTGTTTCATACAGAAAGGCAAGGTTCTGCATGAAGTGGGGAGTCATGAATCAGGTAAGTCACCAGAGGGGGTCTACGATCTTGGGGGCAATGTTGCCGAATGGGTGTATGATTGGTATGATAAAAAATATTATAAAAAGAGTCCTTATAAAAACCCCCGAGGACCAGAAAAAGGGAAACACCACGTTATTCGTGGAGGAGCCTGGAACAGCCTTCCCGTTTATCTTCGAGCCTCAAGCCGCTATGGGGATAGTGACGCCAAGGATTATTATGGTATAGGGTGTCGTTGTGCCAAAAACGCGGATTAACGAATCATCTCAATAACACTATTTTTGAAATATAATTATGGAAGATCTGGATAAGACCCTGGATATTATGGAGAGGGATAAATGCACTTCCCTTTTAGCTGAAAATGCGGTTCGCTTGAAAAAGAACAATATTAAATTCACCAAAACAAATATGAAGCATTCTCAGGAACATCTGGATGCTCAGCTGGTCTCATATGAAAGATTGATACGCACTCTTATAAAAGGACTTGTCACTATTGAAAGAAAGGTGCGGTTGAAATATCTGGTGCCTCTTGAAAGCGTTAGGGCTAATAAACTGAGAGGAAGTTGGAATACGGAGGTTGAATGCATCCTGGAGGATTTAAACGCAAAGTACCGAAGCGTTCATGTTCAAAGGAGGAGCGTAGAAGAGTTTGATGAAAAGGTTTCACAAATTCTTAAGGGGGCTAAAGTCACGGTGGATACGGAAGTAACAAGTTTGCAAGAGAAACTGGGGATGGAAATCGGTGACTCCGAAAGAATTCAACCCTCTGAGTTGAGCCGAATGTATGGTGTGGATGAATCTGTTTTGATTGATTTGCAGGTTATTGACCCATTACAAAATTTGAAAATTCTTTGCAATAAACTGCAGGCCTCTGGTTTTGATGAAGAGGCTTTAAGCCCTGTAGATGAAATCATTAAGATGTATGTGAAGGAAATAAAATCTGTTGAAAGTACTGTATGGTCCGGTCGTTCTGCTGACCAGCGTAAGGAAATTAAAATGCGTGCTGCAAAATTGAATTTAAACCTTAAAGAAATTGTTCTCTGTTTGCTCGATTTGACCAGTCAGGCAATTCTGGAAAAAGAAAAACGTAACGAAGAAGTTATTCAGAAGATTCGCAATAACCTTGATAAAATTTTTAAGTCCGTAACTGATTCTGAACCCTTTGAAACTAAGTTGGAACCTTTTTGGGGTGTATTGACTTAACGTCGATTTGAAATATTGGGTTATGAAAAAAAATAAACTTATTCAGTATGGTTGGGTCTTGTGGGTCGCTGTTTTTTTTAATAGTGCCTGCGCGTCCTTTCATCTCGGTCCGTCCATGGGACCTTTGGAGGAAACCGTGCTGAAGGGGGAGGGGACTGAGAAAATACTCCTGATCGATTTACAGGGTGTGATTAACAATCAAAAAGATCAATCCTTCACAGGTGCTACGACAGCATTGGGTATGGTGGAACAGGTTCGTGAAATTATAGCCAAGGCGGAGAAGGATGATGATATCAAGGCTCTTTTAATAAAAATGAATAGCCCTGGTGGCACAGTAACTGCCAGCGATATTATTCTTCATGAACTGGTGACGTATAAGAAAAAGTATGGAATTCCTGTTTATGTGCATGTCATGGATCTTGCCGCATCCGGTGGTTACTATATTGCTCTTGCCGGAGATGAAATTATTGCGCATCCGACCTCATTGATTGGCAGTATTGGTGTGATAGCACTAAAAGTGAATATGGAAAACCTGATGGAAAAAATTGGTGTGGATTGGGAGGTTGTGAAATCTGGAGATAAGAAAGATTTCATGTCCCCATTTCGATCTTTCACAGTTGAAGAACGAAAACTTTTTCAGAATACCATTGATAATTTTCATACCCGCTTTGTCAGTATTATTGCTGAAAACAGAAAAGAGCTTGATTTAGATGAAGTAAAACTGCTTGCTGATGGGCGCGTATATGACTCAAAACAAGCTATGGATCTCAACCTGATAGATGGGATTGGTTATATCTCGGATACCGTTGAACGGATCAGGCTGAAACTTGAAATTCCTGACCTGAAGGTTGTGACCTATCAACGTCAAGGGGATTATAAATCTAATCTTTATTCTATTTCCCCCTCACCTCCTGCTTTTAATCTTATAAACCTGGATCTCGGGTTAGATAAAAGCAAGCTAAGTCCTTATTTTTTATACCTTTGGATGCCCTGAAGCGTGCGTTGATATTCGGAAGTATTTGGGGTATTGTGTCAAAGCAGAGTTTGTTAGCGTTCGCTTTTTAGAATTATCACACCGCCAACTTTTTTTCTCATTTAGCCATGGAAGACAATTCATTAAAAGTACTCGTTGTTGACGACGACGAAGACGATATCTTTTTGGTCAAAGAGATGTTGAAGGAAGGGTTGCCGGAATCCAAATTATATTTGGATTATGCAATGAAGGGCGAAGATGCCATTGCTCTTATAGATAATGGTGGGCACGATATTTTTATTCTTGATCTTCATCTGGGCAAAGCGACGGGACTTTCAATACTCAAACATTTAAATGAACGGAATATCTCTACTCCGGTAATATTTTTGACTTCGCAGGGTGATCAACAGAAAGCTGTCGAGGTGATGAAGGCCGGAGCGACAGATTATATTATCAAGTCAAACCTTTCCGTTGAAGGCCTGGCGAGTTCTATCCGTTCCGCGATAAATATTCAAGAAGAAAAAGCGCAGAGGAAAATAGCCGAATTATCGCTTAAAGTTCAAGGTGAGTTATTGCAAGGCGTTTCAAGGGCAACCCATAAACTGTTGACGGTTCAGGATTTTCATTCAGCGATCAGTCAGGCTCTGGAAGAATTAGGAAAAGCCGCGAATGTCGAGAGTGCTTTTGTTTTTAAACATTTGCAGGACTCTGAGCAAAAACCCAAGTGTAGTCTTGAGTTTACTTGGGTCGGTAAAAATGATTTTAGAAGGTTTAACTCTAGAGTTGAAAACTTAAGTTATTCTGAATTGGGGATAGAAGAAGTTTACCCGCCGCTGATTAAGGGGCAATCTGTTATAACCTGTGAAAAGCAAGGGTCTAATTTTCCCGGAGCAATATTCAAGCAGCTAAATATAAGATCTTTATTATTAATTCCACTGGAAATTAACTCTAATTTTTGGGGTTTTGTGGCATTAGGTGCCAAAACTGTTGATCGGGTCTGGTTAGAATATGAAAGATCCATTTTGGAAGCTGTTGTTGCGAGTATCGGTGGAGAAATTAAACGTCAGGTTGAGGAAGAAGCTTTTAAGGACATTGTTGAAGGCACATCCTCGCGAGTGGGAGATGAGTTTTTCCGGTCACTGGTCCGGCACCTGGCTAAAGCTCTCCCGGTAAAATATGCTTTTGTAAATGAATGCGTCGATATTAAGGAATTTCAGTGCTCGACAATCGCGGGATGGGGAGAGGATAATTTTGTCGAAAAGAGAACCTTAAGTGTAATAGATACCCCGGGGGAAGAAGTTTTGGCCGGGATGCTGGCATTTCACCCGAATAATATTTCTGATTATTACCCAAAGTTTTCCACTAGGTTAGATTCCAAAATTGTTAGTTATGCGGGTGTTCCCTGTTTTGATGCACAATTTAAAATTATAGGGTATTTGGCAGTCATGGACGACAAACCCATGCTTGACAAAAAGCGTACTCTTTCTATTCTTAAAATATTCGCAGCACGGGCCGGGGCAGAACTGGAAAGAAAGAGAACTGAAAATGCCATGAGGGATATGGCGTACCACGATGCTCTTACAGGTTTGCCCAACAGAATTCTATTA
>JAJDBI010000269.1 GCA_029261435.1 Nitrospinaceae bacterium | reverse complement strand
CTGTATATAACCAAGGGGCAACATTGAATTCAGATGATTCCATTAGTGAGAGGCAAGATATTATATCTAACCATGAGTCTGCTACTAAATCATCAGGCTTTTTTATATTGTTTTTTATTACACAAGCAGATGGCTTTAAACGTTTAATGCAATTAGACAAAGTACGCGCACAGCGTGCAGGCCAATTATGACAAGGAATGCCATTTTCAATTAATCTTTTTCTGTTGTGTTCCGCTTCAGCACCTGCGACCCAGCAGACATAAACGGCTTTATTATTATTTGAATTTCTTGCGAGATGGTATTCGTCAATTACATTTGTAATAACTTCTTGCATTAATGCTGAACGCTGTAACAAGACAAGAATAACCGAATCAACTTCATCTGAATCAAGCAACAACTTCAAAGAGCAGGGGTATGCTGTTTCAAAGCGTGACCAATCTGTCGTAACGTCTATCGGGTTTTTTGAGCTACCTACATCAGGAATATGCTGTTTAATACTGGTTTGCAATTTTTCAGATAATAAGGGGACATCTAATCCTGCTTCTTCTAGTAAGTCAGTGAGTTCAACACCAGTGCCACCTGAATTGGTAATAATACCTATTCGATTTCCAGAAATTTCTAATTGCTTTTCAAGCGTTGCTGCAACATCTAAAAGTGTTTCTCCATCATCGACAACGTGTGCGCCAGCTTGTAATAATGCCGCTTTTGTTAGTTCGCTATCATTTGCGAGTGCTGCAGTATGACTTACGGCTGCTCGATGGGATGCTTTATTTCGACCTGTTTTAAGAATAACGACTGGTTTTTCATCAGTCGTTTTATAAAGTTCTTCATAAAATGCACGGCCATCACTAACTGACTCAAGTAACATGGCAATAACCTGTGTGTCTTTATCATTTCTCAGGTAGTTGAGTAAGTCTATTTCATTAATATCAATTTTATTACCTAATGCGATAACTTTCGAAAAGCCAATTTCGCCTTGTATTGAGCGAGTATAAGCTGCCATACCATAGGCGCCACTTTGTGTGATCAGCGAGACCCCTCCAGGTTTAGGTAAACCTAAACTATAGGATGCATTAAGTCCGCTACGCGTGTTAATAATACCAAAGCAGTTTGGCCCTAACACTCGCAAACCATTTTCTCTTGTTTTAAAAATGAGCTGCTCTTCTAAGAGTTTCCCTTGTTCACCTGTTTCTGAAAAGCCACCACTTATTATCATTGCTGTAGAGATATTTGCTTTTATGCAATCATCAATAATTTTTTCTACTGTATTGAAGGGAGTTGTGATTATTGCCAGGTCAATAGGTTCAGGAATGTCAGCTACTAATGGGTAGCATTCTTTTCCAAAAATTTTTTCTTGTGTCGGATTGACGGGATATACATCGCCGACAAAATCATCCATTAGGTTTTGCATAAATAAATAGCCTGATTTGCCTTTTGTATTTGATGCTCCAATTAAGGCAATACTATTTGGATTTAATATCTGTTCAACCCAGTTATTCAACTAACCAGCTTCCATTGCCTGCAAAAAATGCGGGTTCACCACCTGTATGAAGAAAAACAACATTGTTATAATGATTAAATGCACCATTATTTACACTATCAAGATAACCAGCCATTGCTTTGCCCGTATAGGTTGGGTCAAAAAGAATACCTTCACTTGCAGCGACCAACTCAATCGCTTGCTTACCTTCATTGCTTGGTATTCCATATCCATCACCAATAAACTCGCCGTGCACAGGCGCATCTTCTGAATTAAATGTCCAGTCTAAGCCAAGTAGATGTGCAGATTCTGTTGCTAGATTTGCAACTTGCTGACTTATTTCTTCTGGCTCCCGGCTAACGCTGTAACATTCTAATTTCCAAGGTAATTCAAGTAGTCTTGTACCCAGTAACCAACCTGCGTAGGTTCCACCAGAACCCACCGCAAATGCTATTGCGTCTGGCTCATAATTTAATTGTTTGCATTGTTCGTGTAATTCAATGACAGCAAGTACATGGCCTAAGGCACCCATAGGGCATGCACCACCTCTGGGTATAGGGTAAGGATTACGTCCTTGATCATTTAATTCATTAGCTGTATCAAGAATAAAATTATCTACAGATGCACGATCATTATCATGGGTAAATCTGCATTCAGCGCCAAGCATCTTGGTTACACGATAGTTTCCATCAACAGTATTTGGTGGTTCTCCCCAATAAACGGCAACGCATTGAAGCCCAGCATGAGCAGCAGCAGCAGCAGTCGCACGAACATGATTAGATTGGGTACCGGCACCTGTTACTAGTGTATCTGCACCTTTTGCAAGTGCATCAGACAGCATAACTTCTAAACCTCTGATCTTATTTCCGCCTAAGCCAAAGCTAATTAGATCGTCTCTCTTTATCCATATTTCAGGCCCGCCGATTTTGCAATGTAATTCGTGTGCAGGAATTAATGGAGTAGGGTAATTCCCTAAAGTGTATCGGGGGATCATATTTATATAATTATCAATCAGTATGATCGGATTAGTAATAGTCATTTAATCAGCCAAGTTTATGTGTTTAATAATTTGGTCAACCATTTGTTGACAAGAACCTGTACAATCTTCCAGTATAAAACATGCGTCTATTTCATCTTGAGTTAGATGTTTAGCAATAGTCTTATCGTTTAAAACTGCTTCATTGAATTGCAATCCTTGTTCATATGCAGACATGGATACCTTATAAATAATCTCATGAGCACTTTGTTTGCCAATTTTTTTTGCTAAATTAAGCATGATTATTTCTGCATGGATAAAACCATTTGTTGCAAGAATATTTTCGTGCATTTTTTTAGGATTGACCTGCAAGGATTCAAGCAGTTGTGTAAGCAATGAAAGCGATTTGCCAGTTACAATGGTAGCTTCGGGAATAATTAACCATTCACTTTTCCATGAACGACCATCGCGTTCATGATCGTGAACCAGATTTTCAAGCATATGCGCAGCATGGTGTCGCACTACTTTTGAAAGTGAACCAAGGTGCTCTGATATTTCAGGGTTACGTTTTTGCGGCATTGTTATACTGCCGATAGTCCCTTCAATGAAGCCTTCGCTAAGTTCGCCAATCTCTGGACGTTGAAGGTTATAAACCTCTTGACCTATACGATCTCCTGTCGAGGTAATCATGGCTAGAATATTCAGCCATTCGGATAACCTGTCACGCGTTGTAGTCCATGAAATAACAGGTGAATTTAGGCCTAGTTTATTTAAAAAGCGGTCTCTAATATCAATGGCACTTGAACCTAATGATGACAAGCTACCAACACCGCCAGCAAGTTGACCAACCTGTAGACGAGATTTGATTTCAATAAGTCGTTGGCGATGTCGATCAAATTCATCTAACCAGGTAGCTACTTTATATCCAAAAGTAATTGGCACACCAGGTTGGCCATGAGTTCTACCACACATTAATGTATTACGCTGAGCCGTGGCTAAATTGATAAGTATTTTTTCAATTTCGATAATATTTTTTATATATAAGTGCAGAACTTTTGATAGTGTCCAGGATAAATGGGTATCTGTAATATCCTGGACAGTCGCACCATAACAAAGCCATTCTCCAGATTGATTAGTACAACGAATTTTTACTGCATCGATCAAGCCTATTAAGGAGTGATTGGAATTTGAGAAAGCATCTCCAACTTCTTTTAGAAATACTTCATCAATTTGCAAAGATTCAAAAGTTTTTCGGATATCTTTAGCGGCATCTGCAGGGATTAATTCAAATTCTGCTTGGGTTTCAGCAAGGACCACCATTATTTCGATCCAGCCGTGTATCTTATTAGATTCTGAAAATAGTTCTTTTAGTTCAGGTGTGCTCCAGGAGACACCATAAATTAATGAATCTGAAATATGAATGGAATCTGTCATTTTGTAGAAACATGTTTTGCATGTTTAAGTAAGTTGCATTCAGACTTTATGAGTAATTGGCATAAAGAATCAGTGTGTTGGTATTTTTCAGATAAAATATTATTGCATTCGCTAATCATTGCATTGATAGATTCTACTGAGGCACTACCAGGTTCCTGTTTTGATTGTATGGCATTGACTGGATTTAAAACCTTATCAAGGAAAGCATTATCAATATCAATCGGTTTATCTAATACACTCTCACTTGCTTCTCTTACTTTGTTTGCATCTAGTATTAATATGCTTTCATCTTGAAATTTTTGCGCAAGAAAACCAACGAGTTTGTGAGCACTACGAAAATCGATACCAACGTCCTGTACCAATGCTTCCGCTAAGTCGGTAGACAATGACCAGCCTGATGTTACTAATTCTTTTCCTCTTTCAGCATTGAATTCTAAATTTGTTAATACTTCATTCATTAGTTCCATGCATTCATTTATAGTTTTGATTGCATCTGGTAACGTGCCATATATCGCTAAACGGTTATCAGGTTGACCTGTTGGAGTGCGAGCTGTGGCGCTGGTTAATGCCAAAAGACCGATTATTTCGTTTGCTATTTCCCTGATATGTGTCAATGCAAACGGATTTTTTTTCTGCGGCATAATTTTACTCGCACGCGAATGCATATCATCCAAATCAACGAGGTTAAATTCCTGTGTGCAATAAATCATAATGTCTTCAGCCAACCTGCTCAGATTAACGATACTAGTCATTAGTACAGAAGCTGTTTCAATAGTGATGTCAGGTTGCCACATGGCATCACGCGTATGCACACTAAGAGAAGAAAAACCGAGTAAGTCAGCCATTAGGTATCTATCTTTAGCTAATATTGAACCATTAGTACTTCCACAGCCCATTGGACTTTTATTTACGCGTGTAAACAACTGCTCCATTCTTTCTAAATCTCTTATTAAAGGGTAGGTAAATGATAATAAGTAATGACCAAATGTTGTCGGTTGAGCAGCTTGTAAATAGGTATAGTCAGGCATGATTGCCTGTTTATATTTATCTACTAATTGAGTTAGTGTTCTACCTAAGTCAATAGTTGTACCGGTTAATTCTAAAATATGACTTCTCATAACAAGTAAAAAAGCGCTTGTGGTTGCTTCTCGTCGTGCTCTTCCGGAACCGAGCCAAACGGCTGCAGTTGTCTGTTCGGTGAGCCAGGCTTCTCTATTTGTGTAAAGATCACCTTTATTAGGATCTAAGCTAAAACTATCAGGCTTTTCTTGTAGTATAATTAATTGTTTAAGTAACTCCTTTCCAGCGATTTCAGGGATCATTTCAGTTTTTATACCCGTCAATATATAGGCAATATCAACCAGACCCATCGCGTCAGATAAACCGGCTTGATGATATAATTCCCGAGCGAATACAGTATCAATCATAGTATCTGAGGGTTTATTTTTTATGCGAGCACCTATTTCAAGCACCCTTGCCTGTGTATCTGAAAAAGTTTTTTTATTTGACATAATGAGAATGGCTTAAGGT
>JAJDBI010000268.1 GCA_029261435.1 Nitrospinaceae bacterium | reverse complement strand
TGGTCTCATCCGGGGGCGTGTCGGTGGGCGATTATGATCTGGTCAAGTCCAGCCTGCAGAAGATGGGTCAGGAAATGCTGTTCTGGAAAGTCGCAATGAAACCGGGAAAACCCCTGGCCTTTGGCCGCATTGGCGAAACTCCTATTTTTGGATTGCCCGGCAACCCAGTCTCCTCTTTTGTTTCTTTCGAACAGTTTGTGCGCCCTTCCTTGAAAAAGGTGCTGGGTTGTTCCGACTTAACACACAAGACAGTACAAGCCAAGCTGACACGAACCATCCACAAAAAACCGGGTCGCCTGCATTTTCTAAGCTCTATTGTGTCCTGGGCCGATGGAGAATACACCGTCAGCCCGGCAGGAGAACAGGGTTCAGGAATTCTAAAGTCTGCCGCTAACGCTAATGGCCTGCTGGTATTTCCGCTGGAAGCCGCAGAGATCCAACAAGGTCAGGAAGTGGCTGTCCAACTTCTCGAATAACTCGGTGCTATGAAGTTTTTGCGTATCTCTATATTGAAAACCTTAATCATTGCCTTGATCCTGATCGTGCCCGGCAACGCGCTGGCTCAGTCGAGCGCGTCTTTGGATCGTATGGTCAGCCAGATCGAGTCGTTGTTCCCACCTCTTGAGGGATATGTGATTGCTGTGGAAGGATCTGGCCTGACCCTGGACCTCAAGCAAGGGATGCCGGTTGAGCCCGGTGACCGATTAAAACTCATCCGTTATGGCCGAGAGTTATTCCACCCCGTGACCAAGAAGAAGGTAGGTCGCAAGGAAACCGATCTTGGCGAAGTGGAAGTGCTGGAAGTACGAAAAGATTTTTCCAGAGCCAGAGCCCTGGACCCAACGGTGCTCCCGAAAGAAGGCGACGGGGTAAGAAGCCCATTTCAAAAACTTTCGTTTCTTGTTGCGCCACCGCAAATCAAATCTAAAAAGAAAGTCAATGCAGATCGCCTGCGTTACAATCTGGAATCCCGTTTAAACAAACACCCACGGTTTGAAGTCTCTTCGTTTGATTTAGGATTGTGGATGATCGAGAAAAAACTCAACATCAAGTCTGCCTTACAATCGAGGAATTTGGAGAAACTGCATGACAAGACAAAAGCCGACTTCATCCTGATCCCCAGTATCCGCAGTGTGAAGGGGAAAATGGCGTTGAACTATAAACTGGTTTCGGCGGTTGACGGAGCTCTGAAAAAACAGGCAGATATCATGTCTGAAAACCTGCCAACTCCAGATGCCCCAAGAGAACGAGAGCGTGGAACACAAACCAGTTTTAGTGATAAAAAAGAGGTTTTAAAGTTTGTAGGAAAACAAGATTATTCTTTTGAAATAATCGATATGGATGTCGGTGACCTGAACGGCGATGGTGAAAACGAGATTGTGCTCATCGACCGTTATCGAGTCATGATCTTTAAGAACCAAAAAGGCTATTTAACTAGAATCGCACAGGTTAAAACCAACAAAGTAGCCAACTATTTTCTCACTGTGGATGTTGCAGACATCAACGGCAATGGTCGGGATGAAATTTTTGTTACCAATAAGGTGGGTAGCAAGCTGGAATCTTTCGCTCTGGAAACCCGGCCGAAGAAGAAAGGTTTCCACTATATATGGAAAGATGTCAACTTGCATTTTCGCATCATCCGACCTATGGGGGAAAAACCTGTTTTAATATCGCAAAGTCCAGGGTACCAAGACCCTTTTCGTGGGCCCATTACAGAAGTAATCTTTAAGAAAGGGAAGTTCCAGCAAGGCAAAAAGTTGAACACCCCGGATATATATGGAAACCATTTTATCATTCATGGACTGACTCAACAGGACCTTAATAGTGACGGCGATGAAGAAACCATAATACTTGACAATAGTTACCACTTAAGAGTATATTCCTCAAAAGGTCGACTAGTAGTAAAATCAAGTGATTACTATGGCCATGACCCACGTCTGATCGAGATCGGTGTGCAGGAAGATGCCGGAGGAGTGCGTCAGGGGACATCAGTTCGCTTTAAAGGACGGCTGGAGTTTGCTAAAATCGGCAAAGCTCGATACCTTGTGTTACCTATAAACCAAACACTCGGAGGAGGTCTTTTAAGTGATTTGGTTATTGTGGAAAACTCAGGTTTATCCTTTCTGCGACTGACCGGAGAGGGCTTTGAAAAGGCCTTTGAGTCCAGCAAACAAAAGGGATTTATGGCAGCTTCCCGGGTGATTCCCCATAAAAGTGGGAAGGGAGCTCGAGTATATACACTCCGTATAGATAAGGACTTTGTAACGAAAAATACACACAGCACCTTTTCCACCTACGAATGGCCTGCCGAGTAAAAGTACTGGCTTGGTTTTTACTGGTGAAAAATTTAGCAAAAAGACTAAATAACCATTGTTTTTTATTTGGTTTTGTAGTACTTTAACGTAGAATTTACGCGTTTTTATTTAGTTGGATTATGCGCAAAGTTTTAAGTTTGCTGGACATATATAAAACAGTTTAACAAAGTAGTTAGTCATTAAACAAAACTTGGAGGAGACAAGCATGAAAAAGAATTTTTTAACCGCCGCCGCTGTCATGGTCACCGCGTTCTTTGTAGCGACCACGGTAGCTCAGGCCGCAGATGTGAACTTTGGCGGTGAGCTTTTAACTCGTTATGAAGTTCTGGAGCGAAACGATTTCAACGATACAACTGAAGCAGATAGTTATTTCCAGTCACGCGTTAGACTCAATGCCAATGTCAAGGTTAACGACAGCACTTCGGCGTTCATCATGCTGCAAAGCAACCGCACATGGGGTGAAACCTTCGAATCGACTGCAGCAAATAACAGCCAAACAGATCCATCCGGTAACCTCAATGCAGGTTCATTCGCTGCTAACGACCTGGATAACAGCGTTGGTGTGCATGAGGCGTATTTCACCCTGAATAACTTTGCAACTCTTCCTGTAGACTTGAAGGTAGGTCGACAAGAAGTGATTCTTGATGGGCACCGCCTGTTCGGTGACACTCTTTGGACCATGGGTGAAAACTCTCATGATGCTATCCGTTTGAATCACAAGCATGACAACATTTTGGTTTCATACGCATACATTCAGGGATCTGAAGAATCAAGAGCTACTGACACTAACGATAATGATGATACTAACGTTCATTTGGCATACCTCAACTATGCCGGAATCCTTGGCGGTAAACTATCAGTCACCTATGCCTACTTGGATGATGGATGTGGAAGATCAGTAAGTAATGTTTGTAATAATCAGGAAGATGACATCCACACCATTGGTTTTCGTCAAGCGGGACAGCTTTACGGCATTGACTACCGTGGCGAATATTACTACCAGTGGGGCGATGCAAGAGCCACAGCCGAAGCAAATATTGGCGCTGGAAACACAGGCGCTAATGTAGATCGTGATGCCTACATGTTTGGTGTTCGAATTGGTAAGACTTTCAATAATGTCGCCATGAAGCCCGGACTGACTCTTTGGTATGATTATCTTTCCGGTACTTCCGATGAAGATGCAAGAAACAATGAGTTCAAAAGTTTCAACACCTTGTTTGACACTGGCCATAAATTCTATGGTTTGCAGGATGTATTCCTCGGTGTTGGTACTAACAGCACTACCGGTGGAACAGATGGTTTTGGTCTGCAGGATGTAGCCGTTAAAGCAAAAATCTCCCCTATGCCGGGTTGGACAGTAAAAGCTGACTACCACTTGTTCTTTACGGCTGAGGGTGTTGCTGGCAGTAACACACAAAGTGGACTTGCTGGAAACAATAGCAATGACCTCGGTTCTGAGATAGATCTAACGGTTGTTAACGCATATAACGCTAACACCAAGATCATGGTTGGTTTTTCCAACTTTAATTCTTCTCAAACAATGAGAAACATCAGAACAAATGTTGGTGGAGACGATGCAAATTGGTTCTACACTCAGATCCACGTAAACTTCTAAGTTTGCTTTTCCAAACCCCCGGCCTTTTGGCCGGGGGTTTTTTTTTACCTAAAGAACCCCGTTCTTATGCAAATATGGCAGCGTCCTCGATTTATCATTCTGTTAATCAAATATAATTCAAACATCAATAGGGTATAATGAAAACCTTACCTCGTAACCTGCAGGTCTACTCCGGGTAAGGTCAATGTTAAATATTTTGGATGTTTTCTCATGAAACTTAAATCTCTGTTAGTTTTAATATTACTGGTTCTTCTCACACTGCCACAAAGTCTAATCGCTAAAGAAAAGAATACCCCTTTCACCCTTAATGGTAAATTGGTTCCACAAGTGGTGGCCAGGGTTAATGGAGTCGCTTTAGGCTCCGAAGTTCTTCAGCGGGAGCTCTTCGCCTTTCGTTTTCAATCCAAGCAAATGGGCAAAGAAATAAAACCAGAAGAGGAATACAGTATTGCCCGTGAATTACTCAAGTCTGCAGTAGCACGTGAGCTGATAGTTCAAAAAGCCAAATCCCTCGGCATCAAAATCACAGAGGACAAAGTAAACCTTCAACTTAAAAATATTGAAGACCAGTTTCCCAGCCATGAGTCATTCATAACCGCTCTGGCGTTTCAACATTTGAACATCGCCTCTTTGAAAGAAAAGATTCAAAGAACCTTGCTTGAGGACGAATTGATGCGTCTGGAAATCGCTCCAAAAGTCAAAGTCAGCGATGAGTCAATCCGGAAATATTATGATGAAAATAAAGCCAGTTTCACCAAACCGGTCTTGTATAGGTTGAGCCATATTCATACAACAACCCTCAGCCCTGCAGATAAACCTGAAGATAAGGCCAGTCAGATAAAATCTGAACGCATCACAAAGATGATCAATTCAGAAGCCAAGGAAAAGATCGAGGCCCTCCTCAAAAAAGTTGAAGCTGGTGAGGATTTTTCTGATTTGGCCAAGCGTTTTTCAGAAGACGAGGCATCTAGAGAATCAGGAGGGCGTCTCGGTGACCTTCATCCGGGCAGCACTCTACCTGAAATTTCTGCAACAATGGAAAAGCTTAAAGAAGGGGAAACCAGTGGAATCATTCAGAGCGATTTCGGTTATCATATCCTCAAGCTAGATGAAATCATTCCCAGCAAGCTGATTCCATTCTCTGACACTAAAACAGATATCATGAACCTTCTGCTGAAAAAGGAAACACAGAAACTCTTCACGACCTACGTCGAGGACCTGGGAAACCAGGCAAAAATCGAGGTTCTCCTTTGAATTTTGAGCAGGAAGTCACATCACTCATCTAAACATCCGGGCTAGCCTTTATCTCAACGATATAACATGACCACTCTGCTCACAGGTGCCACCGGATTTCTCGGTTCTGCTCTCGCTCGAGAGCTACTGAAAGACGGCCGCCCACTCAAACTTCTTATACGAAAAAACACCGATACCCGCAATATTGATGACCTGGATTGCGAATTAGTATATGGAGATTTGCGCGATCGGGAATCATTAAAATCAGCTCTTATCGGATGTAAAACTCTCTACCACACGGCGGCTTACTACAGTCTATGGAGCCGCGACAAAAAAATGATCTACGATATCAACGTTCAGGGAACTCGCAACATTCTTGAGTGTGCCCTGGAAGCCGACGTTGAAAGAGTTGTTTACACCAGCACCGTCGGTTGTATCGGACTAGCGGAGGATGGCAGCCCTGCAAATGAAGACCGACCTATGAACACCGCGACCCTTTGCAACGACTATAAGTTATCAAAATATCAAGCGGAACAGGTTGCTCACGAATTATTTGGTAAAGGACTTCCGCTAGTCATCGTCAACCCAAGCACCCCGGTGGGTCCTCGGGATATCAAGCCCACACCCACAGGAAAAATTATTCTGGATTTTATGAACCGCAAGATGCCAGCCTATATCGATACCGGACTCAATCTGATCGACGTTGCCGATTGCGCCCGTGGACATATTCAGGCTGAGAAAAAAGGACGGCTGGGCGAACGGTATATTCTCGGCAACAAAAACATGTCCCTGAAAGAAATTCTGATGGCTCTTGAGGTTTTAACTGGACTCAAAGCACCACGAATAAAAATGCCCTACTGGGTTGCCTATTCGGCCGGACTTGCCTGCGAATGGATGTCCGATGCTATCACTCACCAACCGCCGGCAGTCCCTTTAGCCGGAGTTAAGATGGCAAAATATTTTATGTACTTCGATGCTTCAAAGGCAGTCCAAGAACTCGGCCTGCCACAAAACCCGGTTGAAGACGCACTCAAGCAAGCAGTGCATTGGTTTACAGAAAACCCTGTCTGATTTTATGGAAATCATTTCTCTTTTATGGGGCACTGTTCTCCTCAGACCCTACGTCTTTGTTTTTCTCGCTTTTTATCTAGCGATTGCTATCCTCAATATGGGCGTAGTGCGGTCTCTTTGTTTTACGGTTCTAGCCTATCTCGTTGCTTTTCTCTGCGAATACTCATCGACGCGTAACGGCTTTCCCTTTGGGTTTTACACCTACATCGACACCACTCGCGATCAGGAATTGTGGATCAGCAATGTGCCATTCATGGATTCCCTTTCATTCTCGTTTCTGATCTATGTCAGTTATACCATGAGCCTTTTACTGTGGGCTCCACTTATAAAAAATGGGTTGGATATCCGCCTCGGTGATACCCAACCTCTCAAACATTCAGTCAGGGTTATTGTTTCGGCCTCCATCCTGTGTATGCTATTGGATGTAATTATTGATCCAGCCGCATTTTTGGGGGATCGCTGGTTTCTCGGAAAAATATATTTTTATCGGGAAGAAGGTGAATATTTTCACATTCCTCTGACTAATTTCGCGGGCTGGGTTTTTGTAGCAGGGGTTGCTCTGTCATTAT
>JAJDBI010000267.1 GCA_029261435.1 Nitrospinaceae bacterium | reverse complement strand
GGTTCGTCCTCCTGTTTCTATTGGTGAGCATGTACTCAATATAACATTGAGTATAGGTATTGGTTTGTATCCTAATGATGGAAAAGATTCGAAAGGCCTGATAAAATGCGCTGATGAAGCTCTATATTTAGCAAAGGATAGTGGCAGAGATTGCTATCAATACTATAAACCGTCCAAATAACCTGATATTACTTCCCCTCGCTTTTTATAAGTTGGAAGATGAGTAATAAAGCTTTGAAGATTATTTCCATTAATATTGTTTCTCCCGCCAATGTTTCCTTAGATGGAGGTCCCAGAAAAATCAGGTCAGGATATTTTAAGTTACCTGTTTCCCAACCAGTATTCCTGGATTATTTAGGGTTTGAAGGTGATGGTGTCGGAGATACCAGAATTCATGGCGGCGAAGACAAGGCTGTATGTGCCTACTGTACTGAACATTTTCCATATTGGACTGATAAGTTACAGCGTGAAATCTTACCAGGCTCATTTGGTGAAAATCTTAGCTTGTTGGGTATGTGTGAAACAGAGGTTAATATTGGCGATATTTTTGAAATGGGATCAGCTCAGGTTCAAGTCTCACAACCCCGCCAGCCCTGCCATAAACTAAATAAGGTTTTCAAAGACCAGAGCATGGCCTGTAGTGTGAAAACAACTGGTTTCAGTGGTTACTACTTTCGGGTTCTTAAATCAGGTTTGATAGAACCTGATGCGCTCATAAAAAGAGTTCATGAAGGGTCTTTTTCAATTGAAAAAGCCAACGCTCTCTTGCGTAAAGGGGGATCTAATATCGAACAAATGCAGGAATTAATTTCTCTTCCGGCTTTGTCAGAGGATTGGAGAGGTATGTTTCAAAAGCGTTTAAATAGATAAAACGCTCACTAAGTAATATCAATGATATGAGCGCAGTTTATTTAGCTTTCAGGGATAGTTTTATGGAGAAAATTTATTCAAGCAGAATGGAAAGACCTGAATGGATAAAGTTTTTTATGGAGTTTATCGTTTGTGATGATATGAAAGAAGAGGTTGCAGAATCTTTTATAGGGCATCTTGCGGATATCGGAATTTTGGTTTCAGTTGATGAAAATATTTGGCAATGGAAGGGTTGTGATTCTCCAGTAGATTCGGAAAAGTTGTTATTTAGGGTTCAAAGAGATTTGGAATTAATAAGTGATACTGAAGCCGGGTTCGCTTTAGCTTATTTCATTGGTTATAAGGACTTAAACAAGAAGTCATTCAGTACTACAACTGATAGCCCCGGCTCAATTAATACAATCCAAAAAGGCAATGTGTTTGTTCCTGAGGCTAAGCCAGCTTCAAACCTTAGCAACCTTCAGATTGTGAAAAAGGTTGGCAAGCAACTGCAACCCTTTTTGCAGATAGAAAAAGCCGTTGTCTCCCGGCTTGTTGGTAAGCATGTAGACAAACAGGACGCGCAAAAACTTT
Source organism: Nitrospinaceae bacterium (assembly GCA_029261435.1). Lineage (GTDB taxonomy): Bacteria > Nitrospinota > Nitrospinia > Nitrospinales > VA-1 > LS-NOB. The sequence continues at coordinate 5,125 of JAJDBI010000267.1, read as the reverse complement.
TTCATTATATGTTTGGCAAGGTAGGTTCTAAAGCCGAGCCGCGGGTTTGGGAACAGCTCAGCCGTAAACGACATCGTTAATAAAGTTAATCCATGACTAAAAAAAGAGTAACTATTCTCGGTGCTGGCCCAGGAGGCTATACCGCCGCATTTCTTGCTGCTGACCGTGGTATGAACGTGACCCTTATTGATGAAAACTCCAAGCCGGGTGGGGTGTGTCTACATAAGGGCTGTATTCCATCCAAGTCACTACTTCACCTTTCTCGATTGATAGAAGAGACCCGGCATGCGGAAGCATGCGGCTTAAAATTCCAACCCCCTGAAATTGATTTAAGCCGAATTCGAGAGTGGAGCCGTGAAATCATTAGTAAAATGTCCAGTGGACTTATTTCTCTTTGCAAACAGCGTGGAGTAGAGTTTGTAAATGGAAGAGCCCGGTTTCTCGATGGCAATAACCTTGTCATTAACGATAAAGATCGGATGAGTTTTGACCATTGTATTCTGGCAACAGGTTCTCAGCCAGTTTGCCCCCCATTATTCTCCGAAATTGGAGAGAGGACTCTAACCTCAACTTCAGCGCTTGTACTGGAAGAGGTTCCGGAGCGTTTATTGGTGGTCGGCGGTGGATATATTGGATTAGAAATGGGAACCGTTTATTCCTCTCTGGGTAGTCAAGTGTCGGTGGTGGAAATGACTGGTGACTTATTGACAGGAGTGGATCGTGACCTAGTTCGCCCTTTGTTTTCCAGGCTTAAAACGCAATTTCAGAATATTTATTTAAACACCAGGGTTGTTTCCTGTGAGTTGAAAGATAACAGGGTTGCGGTTCAATTTGATGGGGATGTAGAGACGACTACCAGTTATGATCGAATTCTGGTAGCGGTAGGAAGAAAACCCAACACGCTGGGTATTGGCCTGGAGTCCACAGGGGTCAAGACAGACGACCATGGCTTTATTCAGGTGGATGAACGATTTCAAACTGATGAGCCCTCCATATTTGCCATTGGTGATGTGATTGGTGGGGCTATGCTGGCCCATAAAGCATCTGCAGAGGGAAAGGATGTTATTGGGGTTCTAGCCGGTGATGTGCCCAGTCAGAAAGCACGCAGTGTTCCTGCAGTAGTTTTTACTGATCCAGAAATAGCATGGTGTGGCTTGACCGAAACGGAAGCTAAAAACAAAGGTATGAAGGTTCAGGTAACCAAATTCCCCTGGGGTGCATCAGGAAGAGCACAGACCCTTGCTCGGCCGGATGGAGTGACCAAACTGATTGTTGACCCGGATACTGAACAAATTCTGGGAGTTGGCATAACAGGTGTAGGAGCTGGGGAATTGATCGGGGAAGGCGTCTTGGCTGTCGACAATGGTTTAAAAGCCAAAGATCTTGCACATTCCATTCACCCACATCCAACTCTTTCTGAAACAATCATGGAAAGTGCTGAGGCATTTTACGGAGAGGCCACCCATATTTATAAAAGACAGAGAAAATAAAGCACTTTTCGTTGTCGCCGTTGGCTCCTTAAGGATGGCATACCAACGTTTCTTATGTTGAGTTTGTCGAAGTATCTAGCCTATACGCTTTTTCGATTAAGTAATGACCTCAAAAATATCCAGGCAGTTCTAAATATCTATGACGTCATCATCGTTTTTGATGTTCCGGGGTGAAGAATAGGGCCGGGTTTGTGAATCCGGGAAGGGGATTGAATCGGGTCGTTTTTTTTTCTGGAACAAGTTGGTTGCAAATAAAACCAGACCAACCATTAAGGCGACTAAAAATATACCGAATGCAAAAAAAGATAACAGAGCCAAACTCAGAATAATCCAGAAAACCAAGGCAAGTTTGGTCGTAAAAGGGATTTTCTGGTTGGGGCCGATTTGTTGAAAAAAAAACATTTTATAGGGAAATTGTAAGAACTCTTTTAATTTAGAGTGTAGGTTTGTTAAGATAAGTCATGAGTGATCCCAATCTAGCCATCATACCTTGTCCACAATGCGGAGTCAAAAACAGGATTCGAAATTGTGATTCAGGTAAAGTACCAATTTGTGCTCGTTGCCGAACAAAACTCATGGACGAAAACGAGCATGCGGCATTCCAGAAATTTCAGAATAACCTCAACCAGTTTAAAGACTTTCCGGATATTGGGCTTCGGTCCAAGCATTCTGGATAATGCTTAACAATACAAAAAAGACCTTAAAATCAAATGGATACTGTAGAAATAATCAATAATAATCTCAAGGATAAAATTGCTGCCAAACATGTAGAGATCATAGATGAGAGCCATTTGCACCGTGGACACAAAGCTGCGGGCGGTGGGGGGCATTACTCCATCGTTGTTGTCTCACCGCAATTTGAAAACCTCAATGTCATGGACCGCGTCAGGCTGGTTCACAAAGCACTCGACGTGGAAATGACAGGCACCCCGAAGCTCATTCATGCCTTGCAGGTCAAAACTTTTGATACTGCTGAATGGAGTTCAAAAGGCTGAAGCTGCGTTAGTCCCGATAAACTTCCAGTTCTTCACAGTTTTTCAGGTTCTCTGATTCGGTAAGAGCTTTATAGCCGATCTCGGTATACTGGTTTTTATAGAGATCGAACTTGACGTATTTCTTACTGGTCGGAGAATTGGCAAAAGCCTGTGCTCCTATATCTCCCACTACATTGCCAAACATGGAGACTTCCTTTAATTTGGGCAGGTTTTGTGAGTTTGCCAGGGCCACTGCACCGTCATCGCCAATATCGTTGTGGTTGATATTGAGTACTTCCAGGTTTTCCAAATGAGGAGAGGCAGCAAGAGCTTCCAAGCCTTCATCTGCAATCTGGTTTCCCGGTACAATTAACTGTTTGACGGTTTTTAATTGTTCTTTTGTTGCGAGCTCCATGCACCCACGTATTCCTATGTATTTATCGCGAAGATGAAGGATGGTTCCATCCTCCAGCAGGTTTTCTTTTATGAAATCATCAATTTTACTCATTGTTATCTCCAGAGAGGGACAATCTTAACAGTATCGTTATTCTAGCAAATCCGTGCGCGTTTTGTCGAAAAGGCAAAAATAAAGCCGACCCCGTTTAAAACGGGATCGGCTTTATGAATTATAAATTTATTTTAGAGTAACGGATCGAGAAATAACTCTTTGGTTTTCCAACTCTCAATCTCTTCCTTGGTGGGGACGGGTGGTACAGGCCTTTTGGCTGTCCGTTTGTCCAGAGGATCATGGAATGTTCGGGCATAGGCTTCAGCCTTCCAGAGATAAAGATGCTCAAAAATCATTCCCCAAGGAGCCATAGGCGTGTTGGGAACACCACGGGTAACGCGGCGATACCACAGATCATCCGGCCAGTCTTTTAACAACTTGTCGGTATGATCGCCTTCAATTTTTGTAGTGTCCTTATTGTTTTCATCTCTAAAATCAAGAGCCCCGGTCATCATAGGAGTACCATCTTTACCGTGACAAACCGCGCAACTGAGTCCTTCTGTAGCAGGGTGTACACCTTCAAATACCTGCTGACCTTCGGCAAGTACTTCTTTGTCATCCCACCAGGTCCATTGAGCACCGAACTTGCCTTCAACCGGCATATGTGTCGGATCCCGCATGGTCTTCAAATAAGCAACCAATGCACCTAATGAATCCTCATCCAGATCATCGCCATAATAAGTTGGCATGGCTTTTATGGATTTTGGATCATCAAATCCAGGAGATTGCTTTTTGCGCGGGTCAAGAATCTGTTCTTTTATATAATCTTCTGAATAGAGACCAATTTGCTTGGTTCCCAAATTGGGGCCACGATCTGAGTTCCCTTCCCAGAATACTTTATGACAGTTGAAACATTTATTGTTTTCGAATACCTCACGTCCTGCTGCGATGACCTCGGGGCCAGCCAAACCGCTCAATTTAACGGGGGGTTTGTTTAGCTTGGCAAGCTCAAACTCAGGATCAAACTGCGGCAGTTGAGCAGTCACTACAATAAATATCGTAGAAGCGAGGGCATAGGTAGCAAGAAGCCGCTTGGCCGAGTCAAAGCCTGTTTTTTCCTTGGTGAGTTTTTTCAGGTCCAGAAGTGTGAAGAAAAGAAAACCTACAAAAACGAAGGATACGAACTCTATCTGCCACCAGACAGGGAAATTGAACTTTCCTGCCAGCACCCAAACAACTCCCGCTATAACAACAGTTACAGGGAGCTTAAACCGAATATTCTTAAAAAAAGATTTTTCTTCTATCTTTTTGGGTTTGACTTTGAGGAGGAGGGCATACATCACCATCACTGCCAACCCGGCACCGGCTCCTACAATACCAAAAGAGCTATGAAGCGCGTACAGACCACTTATCGCGGCAATTAAGCCGACAATGATAAAATCAATTTTCATTACCCATTTGCTCCTGAAAAATACTTATTCGGCCATTTGCGGTGCAGCTTGCGTCGGCTCGACTTCTTTCTTTTTAGTTTTGGGATACTTGATTCCAATCCAGATGATGGCTGTCATCAGAATGAAAAAGGTCCAGACTAATGTTGTGACGTGAAAGCCTGACTCAGCCAGGCTCGGCGCAAATTTCTCCGGTGTCACATCTTTGAACACTTTATAAACATGCCAGTTCATCCGGGATAGTTCTCGAATGGTACCCATCCAACTCATCAACCAAATGTCAGCAAAACCGAGGAAGATAAGAACATAGGGCCCAAGTGGATTGATCTTGCCATAACTCACTTTTCCCGTTTTGGTGGCGATAGTATAGAAAATATAGTTGATGAAGGTAACGGTTACCAGACAGAACGCTGCCGTATTTTTTGAGATCATCAGAGCCAGAAACGCAAGATTATCAGGTAACACCATATCAGCATTCATGCCGGGTTCAGGAAGCATGGTGGCGAAAAAGCGTCTGGGAGTGAACCAGATTGTGGCTGAGATGACAATCAAAATAAAGCCGAACTTCATGGCCGGGAAAAACCTCTCGGCATTTTCTATGCGCTTCATACTGACCCACATATAGATATTACTGGCACTGAACATGGTTCCCACCAGAAGCCCTTGCACCAGCATGAACATAGACTCACGATCAGACATGATGTACATACCGATGGTGGCATCATATTGGTAGATTTCGCGGACGAAAATATAACCCATTGCTGG
>JAJDBI010000266.1 GCA_029261435.1 Nitrospinaceae bacterium | reverse complement strand
GTGAAATGTTGTTCAACGATCTCCTGCAGTTAGGGCAGGGTTCGGTGATTGAACTGACCAAGCTGGTGGGTGAACCTTTGGAAGTGCTCGTCAACCAGAAGCTGGTAGCCCGAGGTGAAGTAGTGGTGGTCAACGAAAAGTTTGGTGTACGTCTTACAGATATCGTTTCGCCCATGGAACGCGTGCAGTCTCTGTCATAAAATCGGTCGCAAAGAGAATTCTTGCGGTCGGTTTTATGTTGTCGTATTTCCTCGTGGTTTTCCTGTCCTTAAACAGGCGTTATTCAAACTCCCTGCCTGTTGCATAAAAAATATCTGAAAAAATAAAAATTCATGAGCATTTGTTCCATTTAGGTACAACCTTTGCAATTTGATGTTTTAAGACATAAAACTGTCGGTTTTTTGACTGAACTTAAAACAAGCAAGGGTATTGAAAATGAAACGTGCTTTAAGAATTCAATTTTTGGTCGGGATCTTTCTGTTATCTCTCACCACTGTGGCTGGAGCATCCAGTAAATGGGATTCTCTTAACCTTCTGAAAAATGTAAAAACCAGCAAAGTAAATGATGGACTTATTGTTCGGTTTGAGTTTGAAAAGCCTGTTGGTGACTATAGTGAACCGGAGTTTTTTGATAAGTCCGTTCAGGTTGACTTTCCTTTTGCTTTTATAAAACCCGCTAAAAAATATTATCCTGCTGAGAGTTTTGCCCTCACAAAGATATTTGCTGCGCAATACAATGCCGAAACCTTGCGCGTTCGATTTCTTAAAAAAGACAGTTCTGATATCAAAGATCGGTTTCATCTCGCCAAGCAAGGGCGATTTGTGATTGTCCGCCTTGACCAGTTTGCATCCCTTTCACAATCAGATTCTGCTGGAATAGTCAGAAGTGAAGAAACAACCAGTGATGAGTTGATGAATGAAGATGAACTGACACAGTTTCTGGCACGGGCATCTGAAAAGATCCGAATGCAAAGTAGACAGAAATCCGCAGATACGACAAAACCAGAAAAAACAGAAACACCTGTTAAAAGCAGGGAGATAGACAAAGTAGACCAGGTTGCTGAAGTCAAAGTGACTCGAGCCGGAATGGGCGTGGAGCCGATAGTAGAACGGATCAGAAAAGCCGCTCGATCAGATTCCTCCACAGAGAAAAAAGAGGATGCGAAAAAAACAAAAACGGGTCGTTCCACAGAAAAGAAGAGCCCAATGTTTTCTTTGAAGGATTCACGACCGACCGGAAAACCCATCGAATTGGTTCCTTCGAGTATGAAAATGTTTTCTATGCTTGCTTTGGTGCTTGGGATCATATTTCTACTGTTTTTTGGTTTTAAAAAATTTGTGTTGAAAAACACGGTATTCGGAGGCGGTGAAAAACTGGTCAATGTTTTAGGGAGTGGTTTTTTGGGACCCAAAAAGAACATTGTTCTGGTTGAAGTTGCGGGGGAAGTGTTAGTGCTCGGAATGTCACAGGATCATATTGCACTGCTCACAAGTATTACCGATCCAGAGAAAATTGAGGAAATCAAATCTGCAGGCGGAAAAGGAGGTAGCGGGTTGAACTGGAATCAGGCAAATAGCTCGTCAGAGAAAACCGTTGCATCTGCAGGGAAGACGGCGGGTCAGTTTTCAAACTATATGAAACAGTTTTCCGGCTCCGAAAAAATCACAAAAGAAAAATCTGTAGCTGATGTGACGAGCCAGATCAGACAGCAAATGGGAAGGTTTAAAAGCGCAAGGGCATGAATATAAAAAGAATCAGTCTGCTTTTAATTATTTTTATTATTGTGGGGGGGATCCCTGCCGAAGCTATTCCGCTTCCTTCTCTTCAGTTGGGTATGGAGGATGTGGACGAACCAGGAAAAGTTTCCAGTGCTTTGCAGATTCTATTTCTGCTCACGATCCTGACGCTGGCACCTTCTATTCTGATCATGACCACGTCCTTTGCCAGGATCATTATTGTTCTGTCTTTTCTCAGGCAGGCGATGGGAACCCAGCAAACTCCGCCAACACAGGTTCTGATCGGATTAGGTTTGTTTTTGACACTTTTTGTCATGGGCCCGACCTGGAGTGAAATTAATCAAAATGCTTTGCAACCTTATTTGAATGAAGAAATATCTCAAATGGATGCCTTGAAAATGGCGGAGGCTCCCTTGAAGAGTTTCATGTTGGCGCAAACCAGAGAGAAAGACCTCTCGTTGTTTGTGAATTTGGGCGATGGGGAGCGTGGCAGCGATAGTGAAGTAGAGATTCAATCCTTGATTCCCGCATTCATCATCAGTGAGTTGAAAACAGCCTTCCAGATTGGGTTTCTGATCTATATCCCATTTTTGATTCTGGATATGGTCGTGGCCAGCATACTTTTATCTATGGGTATGATGATGCTTCCTCCCGTCCTGATTTCTCTTCCTTTTAAGCTGATGCTGTTCGTGATGGTGGATGGCTGGTATCTCATAGTGGGTTCACTGATTAGAAGTTTTGGAGGCTAAAGACAAATGACCCAGGCATTTATTATTGATTTTGCAATGGAAAGTATTAAAACCACTCTGCTTTTATCCGCACCCATGCTGGGGTTTGGTTTGATCACCGGTCTTGCTGTCTCTATTTTCCAGGCGGTCACTTCGATTCAAGAGTTGACCTTAACCTTCATTCCCAAAATTCTGGCAGTATTTTTATCGGTTTTATTATTTTTCCCTTGGCTGATGCAGTTGATGATCAGCTTTACTTCCAAAGTTCTCATTAACTTTCCTGAATACATTCAGTAATGGATATTTTCAACCTCAACTATGCCGAGTTTGAAAGGTTCCTGTTTGTATTTTTCAGGGTAGGAGCCCTGATTCTTTTCGTGCCGATATTGGGGAGTCGACAGATTCCTCCTGTCCTGAAGATTGGATTTATATTTTTTATTGCCATTGTGACTTTTCCTCTGGTGAAGGACCAACCCTTGCCAGAGCCACGTGGCATTATTGAACTGGCCATTTTTCTCATTATGGATGTGACCATCGGCCTGGCCATTGCCTATATTGCGCGCCTTATTTTTGCGGCGGTTCAGGTTGCGGGAACGGTTGTGGATTTTCAAATGGGTTTTGGTGTGGTGAACGTTATCGACCCGCAAACGGAAGCACAGGTCTCGGTCACTGCTCAGTTTCACAATATTTTAGCTGTGTTGATTTTTCTTGCAACCGACGCGCATCATTTCATCATCCAGGCAATTGTGGACAGTTTTTTTATTCTCAACCCTGCCGAAATTAACTTTGCGAGTATCACTCCGGAATACATGCTTTACCTTTTTTCGGGAACCTTCGCCACCGCAGTAAAAATTGCGGCTCCTATCATGGCAATTCTCTTCTTTTTAAGTGTTGGCCTGGGTTTGGTGGCTAGAACGGTTCCTCAGATGAATGTGTTCATTGTAGGTTTTCCTCTGCAAATCGGCGTGGGACTTTTAATGGTGGGTCTGTCGATGTCTTTCTTCAGTATTCTTGTTCAGGAGCAAATGTATCAGTTGCCTGTCAAGTTCATGGGCTTACTACGAGGCTTATAACCTATGGCTGAAGACAATAAAGACCAAAAGACTGAGGAACCGACATCCAAACGTGTTACCGATACTGAGGAAAAGGGTAACTTTGCTCACAGTAGGGAAATCAACTCTTCCTTCATTCTTCTTGCAGCTCTTCTTGGTTTTATGATTTTGGGAGAGCAAAGCACTCGCCACGTGATGGGTTCCTGGACGGAGATGTTTGCCGAATCATGGACTTTAAAACTCACCCCTGAAGAGATTTACAAAGTTACTGTGAATTCGATGAAGGCATTTCTAAATATTGCCGCTCCCTTCTTGATAATCATCATGTTGGCCGGGCTTATGTCCAACATAATTCAGATCGGTGGTTTGCGTTTTTCGTCACATCCCTTGGTTCCTAAGTTTAGCAAGTTGAGTCCTCTTAAAGGTTTTGGCCGGATTTTTTCAAAAAACTCTGTGATGGAGTTGTTTAAATCCCTTTTTAAAGTAGGGATTATTTCGGTGATTTCTTACTATGTCATAAAGGCACATTGGAAAGAGATTCCTCCTTTGATGGGATTCGGGGTGGGGCAGATACTTTCATTTATGGGGTTTGTGGCGTTAGAGATCATTTTCCATGTTTTGTTGGTTATGATTTTTCTTTCCCTTCTTGATTTTGCTTTCCAGAAGTTTACCTATATGGAAAATCTTCGCATGACCAAGCAGGAAATTAAGGAAGAAAGAAAAGAGACGGATGGTAACCCACAGATCAAACAACGCATCCGAACGGTTCAAATGGAGATGGCGCGAAAACGCATGATGTCAGCTGTACCTGAAGCAGATGTGATCGT
>JAJDBI010000265.1 GCA_029261435.1 Nitrospinaceae bacterium | reverse complement strand
ATTGACCCGGACAGGATGGTTGAGGTCTCGGTTTAGTGGGTGAAAAACTTCCGCTTTTTTCCGGTGCAGAAACAGTTAAGAAACTGGAAAAAGCAGGGTGGAAGGTGGTTCGCCAAAAGGGATCGCATGTCATGATGACCCAGCCTGATTACCTGTACACACTTTCTATTCCCCAGCATAAAGAGCTTGGCTCAGGTTTGATAAAAAAACTACTTCGCCAAGCCAATCTCACTCCAAAAGAATTTATAGATTTGTAGAAGGTGGTGCAAAACCAACCCCCCTCAATCCCCCCTTGTCAGGGGGAAAGTATTAATAGTTATTATCTGGCCCCGCGCCGAGTGGACGCGCCGGGCAGCCACATGGGGGTATTGGCGCGGTACTGGTCATACTCTTCACCAAACTGTTCTTTCAACGCCAGTTCTTCATAATGGATGCGGTACTGGAAGCCGAACAGGGCTGACAATGTGCCGAGCACCCCGACCATCCATGAATGGGTGGTGATGGCGTAGGCGAGCACCACCAGCATCATTGCCGTATAGGTGGGGTGACGGATGATGCCATGCAGTCCATCGGTTTTCAGGGTCTGTTTTTCGCGGAAGGCGATGTTGAATTTGAACCGCAACACCCCCAGTTGCGCGATGGACCAGACGCGCAGGACGGACCCCGTCACGAACAGTATGGCAATGGACACCCCCTCTCCAATCCCGACTGGGATTCCGGTCGAGCGGGAAACAAACGACATACCTATCAGAGCCACGACGATGGGCATGACATGTCCCCAGAGTTGCTGGAAATAAGCCTTATCAAAGGTGATGTCTTCCGGCCTTTCGGTCAGGGCGAAGAAGACCACCTCGATGATCCCGAAAATCGTGTTGCAGAAGGAAACAATGAGGAACCGTTCCATATTAAAGTCGGTCATGCCCAGTGGCACGAGGGGTGCCAGATAGGTCAGCCCGACGAGGATGATATTGAAGTTGAAGTTTTTGATCAGGCAGCCGATTAAGACCACGCCATATACGGCGAAATTGATTTTTAACAATAAGATAGCGTCCACGCCCTGCCCCTGAATTGAAATAGCTAAATGCTTGAAATATCTCTATAATGGGTCTTATCACACACCATTGCTGAATGGTCCAGAATCTGGTATTCTACTGTTCTTCAAAGCTGTTTTGCTATAAGATATTACAATATGTAACGCGTAACCCCTATTTGTGACCATTTCTTAAAGCTCCACAAATTCGGATACTATTAAACTCATTTGGGGCTGGGCGAAGTACATTCGCTGGTAATTTGCGAAGCATTGGCCTGTCGGGGCACCCGACCCCCCATATTCATAGACAACAGAGGTAGATAACATGGATGCTAAAACTCTAAATATTCCGGACGAGGTCCGACGAGAAATTGAGACCTTCGCCGCCGAGGTGGAACGCCTGAACCGGGGAGAAGTCAGCGATGACGAATTCAAACGGTTCCGTCTGCAACAGGGAATCTACGGTCAACGGCAGGATGGCGAGCAAATGGTGCGGACCAAGCTCCCGGCCGGGAGAATCTCCAGCGACCAGATGCGGTCTCTCGCCGATTTTGCCGAGAAATATTCTCATGGCGTCCTGCACATCACCACACGGCAGGACATTCAACTGCATTATGTCGACATTCAAAATGTCCCTCAGGGTCTTGAAGATCTCGCGCAGGCGGGAATCACCACGCGTGAGGCTTGTGGCAACACGGTTCGTAACGTAACGGCCTGTCACAAGGCGGGAACTTGTTCTACAGAAATCTTTGATGTTGCGCCTTATGCTCTGGCAGTGTCCAAATATCTTCTGCGAATGGATTTGACCCAGAACCTGCCGCGAAAGTTCAAGATCACTTTTGGCGGTTGTAACGGATGTGGACTGGCACCCATCCACGATATCGGATTGAAAGCTGTCGTTAAAGATGATGTGCGTGGTTTCAAGGTTCTGATCGGTGGTGGGCTTGGCTCATTCCCCCATGCGGCAAAACATCTGGCAGATTTTGTTCCTGCTGAAAATATGTTGCAGATGTGTGAGGCAATGGTCGCAGTCTTCGACAAATACGGCGACAAAAGAAACCGCAATAAAGCCCGGCTCAAGTTTGTGGTCGATAAACTTGGCATGGATAAAATCAAAGAGCTTTATGAAGAGGAATATGCGGCGCTCAACAGCAAGACCTACCCGGCTCTGGATTTGACAGACAACGGCGTCCCGGAAATTCCTGCGTATCAGCCCAACAACGCGCATGACTCGGACCCGGAATTCCTGCTCTGGAAGGGTCGCAACATTGAAGCGCAAAAGCAGAGTGGATTCAACAACGTCCAGATCAAATTGAATCTCGGTGACTTTGATATTCCACAAGCCCGAGCATTGGCCAACATTGCCGAGAAATATGCCGGCGGGATGATTCTCTGCACGGTCAATCAGAACGTGATGATTCCCTGGGTTAAAGAAGATGCTTTCGGCGCTGTCTTTTCCGAGCTCAAGAACATCAAGCTTCACAAAGCCGGGACAGAAGAGATTCGCGACATCACCTGTTGCCCCGGTTCTGAAACCTGCAACCTCGGCATCACGGCTTCACGCGGACTGGTGCAGGAACTCAACAAGGAAATGGAAAACGGGTTTGAGACCACCAAAGATCTCGACCATGTTTCCATCAAGGCAAGCGGTTGCCCGAACTCATGTGGACAACATCATGTTGCTTCTATCGGTTTTCATGGCGGCGCAAAAAAATTGAACGGCATTCTCACTCCCCACTATGAAGTGTTGCTCGGTGGAAGAGTTACGGAAGATGATGTTGTGTTTGGCACATCGGTCATTAAAATTCCGGCAAAGAATGCTCCAGCGGCTACGAAGATGACTCTCGAAGATTACAAGGCTGGCAAGCAGGACGGTGAATTGTTTGGCGAATATTTTGACCGTAAAGGCAAAATCCATTTCCGCGACCTGCTCGATTCACTGAAGGCATTGCCGGATATTGAAGCGTCGCCGGAATCCTATATCGATTACGGATCGACAGAAAAATTCAGCCTCGAAGATCGCGGTCAGGGCGAATGTGCCGGTGCGGTTACCGACATGATCACCGACCGCATCACCGAAGGTGAGCGGGCTCATTTCCAGGGCAAGCTCAGTCTGGAGAAAAAAGAGTTCAAAGAAACCGGCGAGCATGCAAAACGCTCGATCATTGCTTCTGCCCGGGCCTTACTGGTCACCGAGGGCATGGACTTTAATGACGACTGGGAATGTTTGAAAAAATTCCAGTCGCTGGTTATCGACATGGAAATTGTTTCAGCGAAATTTGCAAAACTCATCGACAGTCTTGAAGTCATTCCCGAAGTCAACGATAGTGAAACGGCAGAATGGTGGTTGAAGGATGCTGGAGAGCTGGTCGAGGAAAGCAAAAACATACAGAACAAAATGCAGTCGGACAAGTCTTTACGGATTCGTGTCGGGGGAGATGATCCGAAAGAAAAAGCCACCAACGGTGGCGGTAAACAGAGCATTGACCTTCTCGGAGTCAAATGCCCTTTCAATTACGTGAAAACAAAAATCAAGCTGGAGACCATGGCTTCCGGAAGCGTGTTGGAAGTGTTGCTGGATTCTGGCGAACCCTCAGAGAATGTACCGCGAAGTATCAAAAATGATGGACACAAGGTTGTTTCCCTGACAGAAGAAAACGGCCATTACAAACTGACCGTTGAAAAGGCTTAAACTGAATGCTGAATAGCATGACCGGGTTTGGCCGGGCGGAGTGCCAGGATGGAGATTATTCCTACAAGGCAGAAATCCGGTCGGTCAATAACCGCTTTATAGAAATCAATACCCGCCTTCCTAAAGCTTTTCTGGATATGGAACTATCCCTGAAAAAGCTTATTAAGTCGCATTGCGCGCGAGGCTCCATCAACATCACCATTACTCTGGCCAACTCCAATGACGGTTCAGGGGAATGGGATGTCAAACCCAACCTCCCGCTTGCAACTCAATATGTAAAAGCCTTGAAGGAAATTCAAACTTCGTTGGGACTTGAAGGGCAGGTTCACATTGACTCTGTGATCGGTCTTCGCGATGTATTCAAAATAGAACCGATTGCCATCGACCCGGCAAAAGAAAGTCTGCTTTTGAATATGGCTGAGTCCGCACTCGCATCGTTACAGAAAATGCGCGAAGAGGAAGGGTCTCATTTACAAAAAGATCTTTCAGAACGTATTGACAGTATCGAAAAGCATGCGGCGCAAATAGAAAAGCGACAACCCGAAGTCATTCAGGAATATAAGACACGGCTTAAGGAAAAAATCAAACTGCTCAATGACGGCGTTGAAGTTGATGAGGCCCGTCTGGCGCAGGAGACCGCTATTCTGGCAGACCGGTGTGACATCACCGAAGAAATTACGCGGCTCACCAGTCACCTGAATCAATTCAGAAAATTGTTTGATTCGGCAGAGCCTGTCGGGAGAAAACTGGAATTCATCACTCAGGAGATCAACCGCGAGGTCAACACGATGGGTTCAAAATCCAGCGATACCGAAATGGCCAGACTGGTGATAGAAATAAAAAGCTCACTTGAAAAAATACGTGAGCAGTTAGCAAATATCGAGTGATTGATTATTATTTTAAATTTACTAAATTTTCAGAACCTCTACGATGCCTAAAGGATTTGCCCTTATACTTTCCGCCCCTTCCGGGACAGGGAAAACCACTCTCATCAAGCTTTTACGTGAAAACTTGCCTGACTTAAAGTTTGCGACATCTCATACTACTCGGCAAATTCGCGCAGGAGAAAAGGAAGGTAAGGACTATTTCTTCACTTCTAAAGAAGATTTCGAAAGTAAAATTAAAAATAATGAGTTTCTCGAATGGGCTGAGGTTCATGGTCAATATTATGGCACTTCCTTAAAATCCTCAGAAGAGCACCTTGAAAACGGATACAATAATATTATAGAGCTGGACGTCCAGGGAGTTAAATCTTTACGAAAACTGGAATACTCCGGGATATATATTATTATTCTTCCCCCTTCTATGGAGGAACTGGAAAGGCGCCTTAGGAAGAGAGGAACCGAGACGGAAGATAGCATTAAACGAAGAATGCAGAACGGGCGAGCCGAAGTCAAAAACTATAAGTTGTACGACTATGTACTAACCAACGAAGTAGTCGAAGACACAGTGAATGATATTCTCTCTATCCTGCAAGCGGAAAAAGTCAAAGCTTCGCATTACCGCCCTACCTCACCCGACATTGAAGCAATATTAAAAGATGGAGCCGATTGACATGTCTGAAGTCGATCTTATGGAGCTGGTCCGAGACAAGGTTAAAGGACTGAAAGCCTATCAAGTGGAAAACCTGGAAGAAGGCATTAAGTTGCACGCCAATGAGAACCCCTACCCTCCTTCGCCAGAGTTATTGAAAAAAATATTTCAACGTTTGGATGATTTCGAGCTTAATCGTTATCCAGACCCCGACTGCAGAAACCTGAAGCAAGCCATCGCCAACAAAACAGGGGCTCTTCCCGAGCAAATCATTATTGGCAACGGTTCGGACGAGTTGATTCAATACCTGATGCAGGTCCTCTGTGACGAAGGAGATACTATTGCCTTCCCGGACCCGACGTTTGCCATGTATGGCATCACTGCGAAGTGTCTGGGCTTGACCCCTGTCCACTTTTCCCTCAATGACAATTGGGATTTTGAAGCTCAAACCGCTCTGGAAGTTCTCGCTAAATATAAGGCTCGCCTTGTATTCATCAGTTATCCCAACAATCCGACTGGCAACTGCTTTTCCGAACTGCAAATCCAAAAGCTCATCGAACAGTTCGAAGGCATCGTGGTGCTTGATGAGGCCTATCATGACTTTGCGGGTAAAACCTTTTTAAAACAAATGGAAAAACATAACAACCTGGTTGTTCTGAGGAGTTTGTCGAAAATTGGTTTGGCGGGGCTCCGAATTGGTTATGGCATTTTTCCAAGCACACTTGCGGAACAGGTTAACAAGGTCCGTCTGCCCTATAACTCAAACACCCTGTCCCAATGGGTCGCTACCGAGCTGCTCAACAATTTCACCCATGTGAAAAACCAGATTCATTCCATTGTAGAAGAGCGAAGTCGACTAATGGACGAGCTATCAAAACTGTCGTCCATAATTGCCTATCCCTCAGACTCCAATTTCATTTTATTTCAGGCTCCAAATGGTGGTGAAAAACTTTTCAATGAATTGAAAAAAAATGGCACTTTGTTGCGGAACCTGAATGCACACCCCAGATTAAAAAACTGTCTACGCGTGACAATAGGAACGAAACAGGAAAATGATCAGTTCCTCGATCAGTTACGAAATACCTCCCTATAACCAAAATTCGTAAACTTATGCAGCGCTGGATAAAAAGAATTTTCCTCACTGGGTTCTGGGGTCTTTTGGCATTGATATGGGTCGTGATAAGTGTTTTTTACTATCAAGGATCCCAACCGGCCAGCGATGATAGCCGCACCACTATCTTTGAAGTTCAACCTGGAATGACCTTGAAGCAGGTAGCTCTTGAACTATCCAACCGGGGATTGATCCGCAGTCCCAGTGCTTTTCAGGCCATTGCCTACATTCAGGACAAAGAGACACAGGTCATGGTCGGAGAGTTCAGCCTGTCGCCCTCCATGCTCCCCACAGAGATTATCCTTCGGATCACATCTGGAAAAACAGTACCTCACCCTGTCACCATCCCTGAAGGTTACCGGATAACAGAAATCGCTGCGCTTCTTCAAGAACATGGTCTGGCAAACCCTGATACTTTTATCCGTCAAACTCAGGATAAGGACTTAATCCAATCTTTGGGTATACCCACTGACAGTTTGGAAGGTTATTTGTTCCCGGAGACATACCATTTCAGCAAATTCACGCCCGAAACAAAAATTGTAAGGAAGATGGTTGACACATTTAAAGATCAAATCTCAAAAGCTCAACTATTGCAGAGTGCCAAAGAGAGCTCTCTTTCCTGGCACGAAATCATCACACTGGCTTCCCTGATAGAAAAAGAAACCGGTTTAGACTCGGAACGAAAAATGATCTCATCCGTCTTTCATAACCGGTTACGAAAAAACATGCGCCTGCAAACCGATCCAACCGTGATTTACGCGATAGAGAAATTTGATGGTAATATCCGCAAACGCGATTTGAAAATCGATTCACCTTACAATACATATAGATATAAAGGGTTACCTCCCGGCCCTATCGCCAGCCCCGGCATCAAATCCATCGTCGCAGCAATGTCCCCGATACAGTCTGACCATCTGTATTTTGTATCCCGACAAAATGGCAGCCATCATTTTTCCAACACCTTGAAGGAGCATAACCAGGCCGTGCAAAAGTATCAATTGAGGAAGATCAATTCACGACGGTAACTCCATTAATAATGGGGCTCGGTCAATTGTTCTGGCTCAAGCATTTTTTTACAGATGACGACAACTCCTTCATTTTTTCATGTCGAACCACAAGCTTCGAGTATTCCAGATTCAATTTATCAATTCTTTCCACAAGCATTTCGTTGGCTCCGTTTAATAAAAAAGCAACTTCTCTCCAATCTACCCCTTGATCATTCGGTTCCATAACTCTGCTCCTTTGTTTATTTGCAATTTGCCATATCAAAATGCTGAAACTGAAAAAAATATTATTGATTATTCATACCAACCAGCATAATATAGCTATATCAATAATTATGTCAACAAATTTTAAAACAAATGACTAATTTAATTAATAAACGAATACTGCTATCAAGAAAGTCAAAGGGCTTCACGCAGAAATATTTGGCTAAAAAATTGAGTATTTCACTCCCCACGATGAACCACTATGAAACTGGGAAGCGGGTTCCAGCCTCCGATTTTCTGGCCAGACTGGCTAAAGTGGTCGAGTGCAATCCTGGTTGGTTGCTCAGCGGAGAAGGAGAAATGCAAATCAAGGAGGAGTATTGTTACCCATCCCCGGGCTCATCGCATTCCAATATGGAGGGTTTTGTGCTTGTGCCTCGATACAATATTGAAGCCTCTATCGAAGGTGGTCCTGTTATCAATTCAGAGCAGATTGTCGATCATCTTGCTTTCAAGGAAGACTGGGTTCATAAGGAGCTGGGCACCAACCCAAAAAACTTACTTCTCGTTCATTCTATAGGAGATTCAATGGAGCCAACCATTCATTCCGGCGACCTGCTTCTCATTGATCGAAGCAAATCACAGGTGAATGGAGAAGGCATCTACTTAATCAATCTGGAGGATGGGCTGATGGTTAAACGAATAGAATGGTTATTGAACGGCTCCGTGGTGATTCGTGGCGACAATACTCACGTCTCAAGAGAACAGGTCCTGCCATCAAAAGATATGGAAAAACTCCATATACTAGGTCGTGTGGTCTGGATGGGGAGCAAGATATAATATTTATTTCCCCACTTCACATTTCTCCCGCCTTGCGTAAATCCTGAAACAACGGCATCAATCTCCGGGTGAACTCGGCAGCATCCTGCTTGCTCAGGTGCGACCATTCAGGACAATCGAATCCACTCAACTCTGTATAATCCTCAAAGTGAATTCCCGAAGCAGCAGTAATCTGTAGAATTCGATCCCAATAATCGGCTCGTGGGGTGTACTTATTTTCAATGTCGCGCAATTCTGAGGTAGAAGGCAGGCGCAAAAAAATCACCTTTCCACCCCGGCTTCTGATTTTGTCAACGCGGGATTTGGTTTTCTCCAAAATTCCATTTACCACCTTATCCCGGTCTGCATCGACTTGTTCCCGGGTTTTACCCTCAGGTGATGGCGGAGGTCTGAACAAAGGCAGCCATATCTGCTGAATCCGTTTTTGCAGAACAATATCGTTTTCGGCCATATCGGTCATGCTTCCCTGCCGCTCTTCATCAACCTGATAAAAGTATGGAGGAAGATCAGGGTGAGCTTTAAATTTTTTTCGCTCCGGCAGCTTCAACTTGAGTAACAGTTGTTTGAGGGTGAGATCTTCCTGATTTATAAATGACAATCGTCGCTCCAGTATCATACCGAGAAAATGGCCCATCCGCTGGGTCGGGCTCCAACCCCGGTATCGTTTCAGGTGGTTCTCTGGACTTTTCGCAGGCGGTCCGCCGGGAGCAAAAAACAGACTGGGAACGACCCCTACAATAACCGTCCCCGAAAATTCAGTGTGATCCGCCAGGTCTTGGAGATAAGCTCCCGGGTTGGTACCAACTGTAGCAAGTTGCAAAGGACGTTCTCCCATTGCCTTTTCATAAACATCCAAATTGAAGTCGAACAACACTCGTGACGCTCCGATCACTACAGTCCGGTTTGGGTCCTCATCGATCAAAGTACGTCGACTGGACCACAAGTCTTCTGTATCGTTCAAGCTAGGCGCATAGCCTAAATGTCGACAATATAGTTCCCAGCCCAGTGTCAGTGCCACCGTGAGCGCAACGGTTACCATGGCCAGCAACACCCAATGATGATTGGGTACGATCCGTTTAAGCTCGTAGGTTTTAAAACTGGAAGTAGATGAAGGCATTGCCTCCTCCTTGCATTAAGATTAAGGTACACAACATCGCTGTCCAAACTACAACTATCCACCAGCCAGGCATATCCTGCACAGCGTGCTCTAATCGTTTTTCATGTAAATACCAATGCGATGAAAGCAGTCCAGCCAGCACAACCACGACCTGCAGAATCTCCAGCGTGGGAAGTAATTGCGCCCCCTCACCTGTAAAATTAAACAGAGAACCCAGTAAACTCCAGGCAGTGGGAAAATCGACCGCACGAAAAAATACCCAGGCGAGGCTAACAAGGATGAAGGTAAACAAACCCAATACAAACCGCCCCATCATGGTTTTCACCCATTCAATATCAGGAAAATTTTGTCGCAATAAATGCTCCACCACGAGATAGCTACCGTGCAGCAATCCCCATGCAACGAAAGTCCAGGATGCGCCATGCCAGAGTCCCCCCAAAAACATGGTGAACATGAGGTTGAGCAATGTTCGCAGTGTCCCATGCTGATTACCACCAAGAGGAATATACAAATAATCGCGCAACCAGCTAGAGAGAGAGATATGCCAGCGCCGCCAAAAATCTGAAAACCCTACCGCGGCATAGGGAGAACGAAAATTATCCGGCAGAATGAATCCGAGACATAATGCAACTCCGATAGCACAGGTGGAATAACCAGCAAAATCGCAAAAAATTTGCGCTGAAAAGGCAAGTAACCCCAACCACGCATCAAAGAAATAAATACTACTGTCGCTATGACTGAAAATCGTATCAGCGGGTGACGATAGCAGGCCATCTGCCAGAACCACTTTCTGGAACAATCCCAATGTAACGAAATAAAGCCCCCAGCCAAACTGATCTCTCGTGGCACGTCGCGGCTTCAGGCATTGCGGTAAAAAATCAATGGCACGTACGATAGGACCCGCCACCAATTGCGGAAAGAATGTCACATAGAGAGCAAAGTCCAAAAAGGAATGACAGGGTTTTGCCTTTTTAAAATAAACATCAAGCGTGTAGGAAAGAGTCTGGAAAGTGTAAAACGAAATTCCAACGGGTAGAATAATATTCGGTGATGCCGCTTCAAACGGAATCCCCGCCAGTTGTATCACTTCAACAAAGTTTTCCAGCAGGAACTCACCATATTTGAAAAACCCAAGGAGCCCAAGGTTAGTGAGCAGGCTGATGGATAGCAACAATTTGCGTTTTGCCTGTGACTCTTCAACGCCCAAAGCTTTGGCGACATACCAGTCAACGAGCGTTGATACCCAGAGCAGAATGACAAACGGTGGGTTCCAAGCGGAGTAAAAAATATAGCTGGCTGCAAGGAGGATGGATTTTTGTACTCGCCACGACCGAACCGTGTAGTGAAGACCAAGGACAATGATAAAAAAAACGATGAAT
This sequence comes from Nitrospinaceae bacterium, assembly GCA_029261435.1. Taxonomy (GTDB): domain Bacteria; phylum Nitrospinota; class Nitrospinia; order Nitrospinales; family VA-1; genus LS-NOB. The sequence continues at coordinate 6,417 of JAJDBI010000265.1, read as the reverse complement.
GTGAGAGAATTAAATAACATGAGCCAACTAATCTATTTGGATCTATTTTGCAGAAATAGAACCTGGTTACGGACGGTCTCATTACAGGAAACATCGATCTCCAATTTGCGCCCTTCCCTTACAATCACCCCGTTAAGGGCCTCGATCTCGGTGTTTTTCCCTGCTCGAATATCCTGCAACATGGAGGACTCATGCTCATAGGTGCTGGGCAACAATTTTTCATAAAAACATTTCAAATATTCTCCAGCACTTTGCCAATGACTTTCATAGCCCAAACCCTGCATAACTTGAAACACTTCTTCAACGATCTGCTTCATGAGAACTCGGCTGTTTTTATTCTCCCCTAAATGCCCGTAAGGGACTTGTAACACGGCACCCAGAGCATTGAGGGGGCAATTATAAAGCATTTTTGCCCACAGGTCTTTGCCGATATTATTTGTAACAGCGCTGGGGATACCTCCCTGGCTCAAAGTTTCTGCCAAGTCCAGTAAGCAGGTAGAATCCTCATGAAACAAACTGCCTAGATGAACCGGCTGAGCATGAACAGTCACATCCACCACATGCGGTTCAGGCCGAATGAATCCTGTTATCACCCTCGCATTAAAAACCTGTTTATCGGGAAAAAATCGGGTGAAAATTTCAGCGTTTCCCCAACCATTCTGACAAAGAACAATAGGACTTTTCTGATGTGCCAGAGTTGATTCTTCCTTTAATTGACGAGCTGAATTTTCTGTATCCAGTGATTTAGTACAGATAAGATAAAAATCAAAGGTCTCTCTACCCGTTTCAGCCAGGTTTGACGAAGCTGTCAATTGTTGCGGTGAAAAACAGGCCTCGCCAAAAACACCTCGGCGTTTTAAACCGTTTTTTCTCAACGCCAGAACTGTTTTTTCTTTTCCCACAAGATGAACTCGGTGTTCCCCCTGCAACAAAAAGCTGGAAAGTCCCAATCCTACGGCACCTGCCCCAAAAACCAATACTTTCACTATTTCTTATCTCGTCAAAGTGTTCATTAAAATAGTAACCTAGCACAGCACAAAAAAACTGCCAACTATCGACCATTGATATATTGTTCAAAGAGAGATAAACTGGAAACGTTTAAAGGCGTATTAATCTTTAACTAAAAATTATCACCTCTTCGGATCTCCCGAAAGGAGAAAATATTATGACTATAGAAAATCAACAAACACAGTTCAATCATGAAGACTGGCTCGCACAACTTTTCCGTTTTATTGAAACAGGCCGTCAGTTTTTTAGTGAGCTTTTCAAAGGATTAAAAAGCCTGTCACAAAAAGGTCTGCTGGAAGCGTGGAAAGATATTCGTTCTGCGGTATCCCGGCTCACTCCTCAAGACTTTATAGTTACAGCGTTGATAAGCGGAATTGGAATGTTTGGCGTAATGATTTTCATGACGGGACTCGGCCTTTTCAGTTATCAGGCCATGCTCTGGCTGCAGGATGGAACATGGACCGAGTTTCCACTTTTCGTCGTATTCAACTTTCTCTTCGAAAACACAGCTCTTCATCAATGGATGCTTCACCCCGAGTCTTGGATCGGACTGCAAAAACTGTTCTCGTGGTTTTTAGAATCTGTTCCTCTTTCAATGGCGTTAATAATTCCCGGGTTTTCCATTGCCTTGTTCATGGCAGGGACTCTAATCGTAGCCTTGACCTATCGTTTTTATCAGTTAAGAAGCAGGAATGACTGAAAACACTCCATCGCTCAAGGAAAAACTGGAAGGCTCAAAAAAGTACCTCCAGAATGCCGATCTCAAAGAAGCCGATCTGGAAGGGGCTGACCTGCAGGGTGCCGAGTTGGGGGGTGCTGATATGCGTGGAGCGAATTTGAAAAAAATATTCCTCAGCGAAGCAAAAATTGCCAAAGCCAATCTGTCTGAAGCAAACCTGTCTGAAGCTAACCTCAGTGGAGCCGACTTAAATAAATCAAATCTAGGCGGGTCCAACCTTCAGCAGGCTTATCTTCGTCGCGCCGATTTACGTGGGGCTAATTTAAGCGACACAAATCTACATAAAGCCAATCTCAGGGAATGTGCGATGTTTAAAACCTGGGTAAAAAGAGCAGATTGCAGTCAGGCAAATATGCAAAACATTAAAGGCGCACAAACTCATATGCAGGGGTCAAAACTCATTGGAACCAAGCTGGAAGGAGCGGATCTTTCTGGAGCCCGACTTGATAATGTCAACTTTGAAGATGCTGGTCTACAGACAGCCAACCTGAGTCGCGCAAACCTAAAAGGAGCAAACCTCAACCGTGCCGACTTACGTGGAGCTAATTTGCGTTATGTAGTGGGTTTGACACGAGAACAAATCGAGAATTCCCTGCTTGATAAAACCACTCTTTTGCCCCAATACCTTAAAATCAAATGGGCCACTGACACTTCATTTGAAATTCTTGATAACAAAAATTAACTCACTTATTTTTGATTTCTTCTGTCAATTTCACCCAGCAGCTCTCCCACCGTTTGAATATTAACAAGATCCCTATGACCTGAGACCATGCCAATGATTCCCACGCTGAGAGGGAACGGCTCATCTCGGTCTCGCAGAATAATCGTCCCGGTCACATCCTTTTCATTGAACTGTGGAATTTTTTCCACTTTCAAGGGAAGCTCTACCGCCTCAACCTCCACGGCAAAGGCATACTGCTTTTCTAGATATAATTTCAGCTCTTCCACTTCATCAGGGGATAAAAGATAGTTTGCCCGACGCTGAATCCATATCTTCTCCTTGCCGGTTTGCGGCAAGTCGTGGAAATTCTCAATCAACCGATCATAGGAAGTCAGAGGTTCATCGCGCAAGTAGCAGACCCAATCCACCTTCACGAAGGTTTCGGGATTCTGGCCAGATAATAATCGTGATGAATCTATTAATGAAAAAGCATGGTACAGTGTCACTCTTAATATCTCCCGCCTGAATGAGGTATTAAAGCAGATAATACCCCGAAAACAATTTTATGTCTCTCCTAGCGTAGAAAGCGTATGGTGAGACTTGTTTGATTTTAACCGACACCCATTATTATTTCATGGACAAAATATGAACAATGATAGAAAACTTATACGTTTTAATGCCTCAACCGGATTTTCCGTGGTTTTAGAGTTTGGCAATATTGAGGAAAAGAAAGACTACGAGGAAAAAATTAAGAATGCCGGGTTACAATGCGAAACCATTGCAGATTTCAATCTAAACATGGACCAAGCCGACTTATTCATGGATATGAGAAGCCGAGAATGCCGGGAGCAGTTTGATCTGGAGGACTGGATCTAGCCGGCGAGCCGACGGAGGAAATGGGGCAATGCCCCAATTCTATATATTATCGTTGCCCCTTTTACTATAGTTCAACCTTCATCCAAGGTACCTGATAGCGTGGGAGGCAAATGGGCTAAACCCTTCAAACCTCAAGAACTATTTGCCAGCTCAATAGTTATTGCACTATGGGTCCAGCACCACGCTGGCGCAATGTTTGCAGTCTCTCTGTCAAGGTCTGGGGCTTTTCTTTACGGTCTTGTATAAGGCGGGTGAACCAGTCCAACCCTTCTCCCAAGTGGGGGTCCATGCTTATGGCCTTGTCATAGTCAGCAATGGCCTGCGGATAAAGACCCATTCTATCCAGCAAGATGCCTCGGTTGGCAAAAGAAACAGCCGAGCCAGAGTCTTGTTCGAGCACTTCGTTAAAAGCTTCCAGTGCCTCCCGGTCTCGGCCCAACTGCATCAACGTCCGGGCTCTTCCTCTTTTTGCGTGGACGAAATCAGGGTGCTCCCGAATACTGGTTTCATAGTTTTGCAAAGCATCTTCATATTTCCCATCGGTATAAAGCGCTACTGCACGACTAAAAGCAGGACCACCGGGGTGAGTCTCCGGCCCCGTTCCCTTATAAAAGGACCATACTAGCGAGGTGAAGATCAACCCTACGCCGATATAACGTATTACCTTGTAAGCCCTGTCGGTTTTCATGATAAAAGGGCGATCAATTTCTGAATGCAATAATGCGGGGAATTGATACAGCTTTGAGGAGAGAAAAACACAAAAAGATTAATCCTGAAGTTTCCAATGTGCGAGGCGGATACCCTCTTTCTGAGACTTACGAGCAAACCTTTCAACTCCATCCGAAGAAATATTTCCCTCGCTATATATAGCATTAACAAATTTGGCAACCAGGTCGGGATGGTCCTCGCCAAAGTCTGGAATTTTTTTTCCGACCCAATCGAACGTAGACTCATTCGACGTATAAAATTTCAAAAAAGTTGAAAGATGCAAAATCAAACTATTCCGTCCAACATTTTGAGGCTTACGTTTAGAGTTCCCTTTAATCGCAGAGACTGGAAGCTGAAGGCCGCCTATCCTTCTACGTGAATCCATCTGGTCTTTTTCCGGAAGGTATTTTGCAGCAAGAAAACAGGTAGATAAAACACTGCTCTCCAGGTTTCCATAGGGGAATTCATTGTCGCCCTGTCGAAGTTTCTTCATCCCATCAATTGCCGACTTGCCTTTTGGTGAATAACAAAAGTGAGCACGCCATACTTTAAACTCTTTAACAGTTTTGATCATTGAAAAACAACCTTCCGTTAATTACTGCTGGCGGGGTCTGGTGCCAGATTTTGTTCCGCCACGTAGGTTTGGCTACCTCTCTGGTGGACAAGAACATGGTACCAGGGTTTATCTTTAGGAGGCTTGCTCCGGGCCATTTCGTCATACCATTCATCCGTCTGCTTGAATTCCAGATCCACACCTAAAATGATTCCTCGGTAGTCAAACAGTTTGTGATAAATCAATTGTCCAATACAGAACTTCGCTTTTGTCGCGCTCATCTCTTATTCCACAGTTTAGATGTTTTCGTTTTTCATCGTCGACTTCCTCTCACGAACAGGAAGTATCCAGAAATTTTTTAATACACCAATCGCCCTCAGACTTTTTGCCTACACTCATAGGTATCTTCCGAGGTCCATTTCACTTCAATATAATCCGGGACCTGAGTCTTGCTATCAATATTAGACAACTCCAGTTCTTGTGGAGAAATATTCTTCACTTTTCTGAGGTCCACTCCTTGAAATTTTGCTTCAATAAGTTCTGCTCCGGAAAAATCAGAATCCGTCAAATCCGCGCTGCGAAAATCTGCATCTCCCAGTTTCGAGTTTACAAAACAGGTAGAAACCAGGCAAGCCTGTTTCAAACTTGCTTCACTCAAGTTCGCTCCGGAAAAATCAACCTCACGACAGTCGGTTTCATTTAATTCTGCAGCGACCAAATCGGCCCGGACCATTTTAGCACCAGCCAGCTTTCCTTTTCCCAGATTGGCACCGCGGCTGAAATAACCTTCCCGTTGATACCGTCCCGAAAGTTTAGCCTCCGTCAAGTCTGCTCCTCTCAAATCAGCTTCTATGAGGTTGGACTCTATGAGGTTGGAACGAATCAGATCACTACCGGCCAAATTAGCCTGCAAAAGATTCGCCCCCATCAGATCCGTAGAATTCAAGTTTGCTCCTTCGAAGTTTGCCCGAGTGAGGTTGGCCTTTTGTAAAGTAGCCCCCGAAAGATTGGTATTCTTAAAATTCGCCCGCATAGCCTTGGCAGAAAACAGATTCGCTCCCAAAAAATTTGCACCACTGAGATCGGCCGATGTCAGATTAGCGGAAATGAGATTGGCATTTTTCAAATCTATACCGGATAAATCCATACCCTTCAGGTCTGCACCTTCAAGGTTTTTTTTAGACTGCCTAACTTTTTCTTTATCCCAGGTCTCCATTGGAGAACCCCCTGAATGTTGAAGTAATTAATGGAAATCCAACTCTTTTGAGATTGGAGCAAAGGACACCAATCTATTCATCTATCAAGCTAAAGTCAAATAGTTCCTGAAGAGCCTGTAAAATCAAGCAAATTGGGTTAGACTTAAAGAGGTATTATATAGAAAAGAAAAAACAATGCAGACTCCAACAACCAATCAGAGCGGTTTCACCTTGATAGAGCTATTAATCGTTGTAGCCATTATAGGTATTCTTACCGGGATTGGATTCTCACAATATAGACAACTTAAAGAACGCGCCTACGACCTTGATGCCCAAACAAGCCTTCAGTACCTATTTCGTGCTTGCAAAGTTTATTGGAGTGATAACGGAACAACCAGTACCTGCAATGTCAGTGCTGTATCCGTGGCTCCCTACAGTTTCGCATCTTCTACAAATATAACTATTGCAGGAACTGGGACAGAGTCCAGCTTTAGTGCTACGTCCAGTCACAACTTCAGCACCAATACCCTCACCATAAACGCTGCCGGTGCCGTATCCTGACCCTGTTCCCATCCAAAAACTAAATACCTGAAACCGCAAAAAAAATGCCCCCGAGGCGATTCGAACGCCTGACCTACGGATTAGGAATCCGTTGCTCAATCCTGCTGAGCTACGG
>JAJDBI010000264.1 GCA_029261435.1 Nitrospinaceae bacterium | reverse complement strand
CGGAAAATCATTATCTGGCATTCTTCGATGCTGTCATTGATGCTCAGGCTTCTCTGGTGGCGCGTTGGATGAGTATCGGTTTTATTCATGGAGTGATGAACACCGACAACATGACGATCTCTGGTGAGACGATTGATTACGGTCCCTGTGCTTTTATGGATAACTATGCACAGGGTACCGTGTTCAGCTCGATCGACCAGCATGGTCGCTATGCCTATGCGAACCAGCCGGTGATCCTGGCCTGGAACCTCACCCGATTGGCAGAAACGCTGGTCCGGTTTGTCGACCCCAATAAGGATAAGGCCATCGAAATACTGACCGAAAAGATCGAAGGTATTCAATCGCGCTATGAAACGTACTGGCTGGCTGGAATGCGATCTAAAATTGGTTTGTTGTCAGAAGACCCTGCTGATTTGGAGCTGATCAACGACCTGCTAGCGGTGATGGAAAAAGAGCATGCAGATTTTACCCTCGTCTTTCGACGTCTCTCTCGAACCTTATACGGTGATAGTGATGTGGTACGAAACCTGTTTGAAAAGCCAAGTGCTTTCGATGACTGGGCGCAACGTTGGCGAAATCGTTTGGAGCAGGATGGAATTGCAGTGGAGGCCAGCGCGCAGGCGATGGACCGGGTCAATCCAATCTATATCCCGCGCAACCATAAAGTCGAAGAAGCCCTTGCTGCAGCATCTGTTCAGCAAGATATGAAACCCTTTAAAAACCTATTGGAAGTTTTAAGCCGTCCTTTTGAAGAAGTCGAGGGAAAAGAAGCCTATGCCGAACCGGCTCCAGAAACCAACATCCCCTATCGAACGTTCTGCGGAACCTGACCGCTTGGCGCGGGGTCAATATACAATAGCATTTGCTGGTGAGTAAAAAGTTGTCTTGGCTCAATCAAGTCATAGTGCCTTAACTATAAAACCCGTAGAAGGAGAGGCAAGCCCGTTTTGCCTTGATCCAGGAATCTTGTCCGTTATACTGGGGAAATATTTCTGTTCAATAAAAGGTTTAAACAAGTGCACGAACTATTTTATTGCAGCATGGCAACAAGAGAAATGGTGGAGGCCGATATCCTGGATTTATTGAAGGTGTCGCGTGATAAAAATGCCCGTTTGGAAGTAACTGGTTTGTTGGTTTATCAAAAACGGACGAAGGAGTTTTTACAGGTTCTAGAAGGAGAGAAGGAAGTCATTTTTGATTTGTTGAAAACAATTAAGGCCGATGACAGGCATACAAGTTTACACCTGATATATGATAAAGAGATTCCAGAAAGGGGTTTCAAGAGTTGGAGCATGGCATTTGCTAATATGGAATCAATTGATAAATCAAAACTGGAAGGGACTTCTGATTTTCTGGAAAAAGGCTATACCCATGAGCTGGCTAAAGCAAACCCAACCTGGGCAGCTCAAATAATGCAAACCTTTCAAGATGGTCTTCCTGCAGAATAAGTTTCTAACCTCTTCCAACCTCCCTTGAATTCATGCTCCGAAATTGAGCCTGAAAAGGATGGAATTTAGCCGGTAGCGATTTGGTGCCGGTTCAGTTTTCAGTCCAGTAGCTCCCAAATTTCATCCTATGATACGTATTGCAAAATAGGGGGCAATATTGAAGATAAAAATACAAATTTTGAAAAATGTAATACCGATGTAATGAATTTCATCGAACCTTTCAACTGACAACTTGAACCATTTACTATGAATTTTGTACACCCAGTCGTGTGCTGACATCAAGCAAATCCACCAAAAAAGCAGAATCCCAAAATTAATCACGATACACCAGCCTAAAACACCAAGAATTATATCGGTTGTCATTTCTCAACCTCCTTCGGGCATTTAATTGTGTCTATTTAATAGACCTGGAGAACATAAAGATTATTCCTTGAATTTAAGATGGGAGGGGAATAAAGCCAGGGATGACAGAGGATATCATAAGGCTGGTACAGCCAAAAAATGGGGTGAGCGACGGGGCTTGAACCCGCGACCACTCGGACCACAACCGAGAGCTCTACCAACTGAGCTACGCCCACCATACATTTTTTTGAGCCAATTAATGCAGAGGCAAAGTGTAATCTAACTTCAAATCTTTGTAAAGAGTCGATTTATTTGATGACGCGAAGGTGGCTGCGGTCGCGCTTGCCTTCGGGTTTGGGGATCTCGCTGGGTTTGCCGCTTGTTTTTACTGATTTCAGATTTGAAACGGGTTTTTCTGGTTTGATCACTATCGCCTGATCGGACAAATTCATATCCGTTGGAATGCTTTCTTCCCACACTTGACCGTTTTTCATTTTAGGGTCATAAATGGCCCATACAGCACTGAATGGCAGGGCACATTGATGCGGCCGACCATTGAAAGCCAGCGTAGCAAAAATCCCTTCTTCTGTGATTTCAATCGGTCGTTTGAAATTCAAATTGAAAACCAGGTTCAGCGATGAGTTGTCTTTATGGCTTGCCGGGACATCCACTTCCGGGAGCCGGGCATCGAGGCAAACCATGGCATCGCCTTCTTCCAAAAGATATAAGAGAAAATCGTATTTTTTCTTATTCAAAGCTTCCATTGGTTTAAAATACCACAAATATTCAAAGCGTTAAAGGGCCAGAACTGGCATAAATCCTTGGGCTCGGAGGCCAGGGGGATTAAGGAGTGGTTAAGGCTGGCAGGTCAAAGATGAGCCCCACTTGCCGGTCAAGTGGGGAAATGCTACCATGCGCCTCGATTCCACCGAAGAGTATTTTGAAAATACGACGTTGATTTTTAGTGGCATATAAATGTTTAACCGTTTTTTAGGGGACTGATATGGCAGTTAAGGGATTCAGATTAGGGTTGTTCATCAGCTTTTTGGCCATGAGTGGCATCAGTAGCGCGGAAGGGTTAAAGACCGTTGAGGTGTGGAAGAATCTTTTTACGGTTACAAATGGTGACACGGTGGACTCGAATACCACCTTTCTCATCACCCGCGATGGCGTCGTTGTGGTGGATACCCGTGTGACCCCGAATGAAGCGAAACAGGTGTTGGCAGAAATTCGCAAACGAACGGATCTTCCTATTCTTTATACGATCAACACGCATTATCACGGCGACCACACTTTTGGGAATCAAATATTTGAAGGCAATGGACCTATCATTGCTCATGAGAGTGTTCGTAAGAACTTGTTTGGAGATTCGGGCAAGGAGCATTTGAAATATTTCAAGAGCAAAAATATTCCCGGAATAGACGAGACGGTCGTCACCCCACCGAATATGGTTTTCAAGGAGGAAATGGAAATCTTTGTGGGTGGATATAGTTTAAGGCTGATGCACGTGCGGGGGCATACTGATGGTGATGTGTTCATCTATATTGAACAACTGAAAACCTTGATCACGGGTGATTTGGTTTCTTACAAGAAAATTCCTTCTTTGAAGGATGCTTATGTAGCGGAATGGATTTCTGCAATGGA
>JAJDBI010000263.1 GCA_029261435.1 Nitrospinaceae bacterium | reverse complement strand
TTTTGAAATGGCGCGATAAGGGCGGTGCTGTGGATGCTCGTGATGTGTTGATCGTTGATGTGGGAGACATCATCAATCCACGAGTCGACGATGGAGTGGTCTGGTTACGGTTAGACCATTTAAGAGTCATGACGGATCGTGACAGAGAAGTGAGTTGGGTGGCAGTGCGTGAGTTTCTGGGGCCGGTGAAAGGATTCGAGTTTCATGGCATAGAGTTGTTGATGTCCGATTTGCTGGCTCTTTTGCGTCAAGATCGCATCAATTCTAAAATCCTTTGGGGAATATTGATGGTCCTGGTCTGCACGAGTGTGTTCAACACGCAAATCCTGAATATTTTTAAAAGGCAGAAAGAAATTGGAACTTTGATGGCGTTGGGCATGGAGCCTGGGCGCATTGTAAAAATATTTACCCTGGAGGGCGTGCTTGCGGCTTTGTGGGCCTTGGTGTTGGCAATGTTTTTAGGTGTTCCCTTTTTTGTCTGGTTTCAGGGCGTCGGGTTTGATGTGTCGCATTTAAGCGAGGCCTCGTTCCCGATCAGAGAAACTATTTATCCAGATTACCAGCCGCGAGAAATTTTAGTTTCGGTTCTTATTGTTCTAGCTTTGATCGTTGTTTCAGCCTGGGTGCCGGTGAAGAAAATCATCCGGCTGGACCCGACTCTGGCTTTAAGGGGGAGGGCGATCACTTGATCTGTTTTTGGTTTCGTGGATTGATGCGTGACAAAGCGCGATTTTTATTTCCTTTTAGCGTTGTGGCGATCGGGGTTGCTCTGGTGGTGGCTTTAGTTGGTTTTATGGAAGGGGTTTTCATGGGCATGATAGACATGACTGCCAATCTCGATTCGGGCCACTTACGTCTGGTGAATAAAGCTTTTTATGATGAGGAACATCTACGTCCATTAGACCGTGCTCTTGCCAGCCAAAGAGAAACACGTGATTGGTTGAAGAAGAACTCAAAACCGGAAGTGGACTGGGCACCGAGAATTCGCTGGGGTGCAATTTTGGATGTGCCCGATGAGCGAGGTGAAACGCTCTCTCAAACTCCAGTAGTGGGAATGGGACTGGATTTGAAATCTCCAAACTCCGATGAAATTGAAAGACTTCGATTAGAATCATCTCTTATCGCAGGAACCCTTCCTAAAGGACTCAATGAAATGTTGATGGGGGCTCAACTGGCAAAGGTTCTTGGTGCTTCGGTGGGACAGTCCGTCACATTACTTGGACAATCTTTCGATGGTGGAATGGTGGCCGATAATTATAAAATCTCAGGTCTTGTCCGTTTTGGGATCACTGCCATGGACAAGAAAATGGTGCTGATTGATCTGGCTGATGCGCAGAATACTTTTTATATGGAAGATATGGTGACTGACTGGCTGGGCTATTTCCCACCCAGCACCGATTTTGATCAATATGAAGGAATCAAAGGGAGTATAAGTGCTGGCTTGGCAGACTGGACCCCACCGAAAGACTGGGCGAAAGATGATTCTCCTATAGTTCTCAGCATTCGTGACCAACAGAACATTGGCGCGATCATGGATAAATTCCGAGTGATTAAAGGATTTGTAGTGGGGATATTCACTTTTCTCATGGTTCTGGTGCTATGGAATGCCGGTATTCTAAGTGGCATTCATCGTTATGGAGAAATGGGACTGCGCCTGGCTTTCGGCGAACCGCATTGGAAACTGATCATGACTCTGGCATTAGAAGGACTGTTGATTGGTTGTCTTGGCTCGGTAGCCGGGTCGTTATTGGGCGGGTCGTTTGCATGGTATCTTCAGGAAGTGGGATTGAATATGGGAGACAGTTTTGCCCAGTCTGGTTTGATGATTAATGATGTGGTACGGGCGCGTGTGACGATGGCTGGATTTATCCAGGGAGTAGTTCCCGGAGTTTTTGCCAGTGTTGCAGGAACACTTGTCGCCAGTATGGCGATTTTTCAGCGCTCGGAAGCCAACTTGTTCCGCGAATTGGAGGCTGGCTAAAATGATTAGTATGAGGAATAAAATCGCATTTGCTCTGGTCTGTCTTTTTATGTTTGTGGCCCCCTGCCATGCGGAAGAAATAGATGCTCAAAAACTGCTGGAACAGGTGGATGATAATTTGTGGGCCAATACCAAGTTTATTACCGGACGTCTCATCATTGATAACGGGCGTAAGGTCCGCACCCTGGTTCAGGATTCGTGGATGGAGGGAGTGGACCGCTCTTACAGCCATTATAAATCTCCAGCCCGTGAAAAGGGCACTAAAATGCTCAAGATCGCTGGCAAACTCTGGATGTACACCCCGCGCACAGATAGAAAAATATTGATTGCCGGTCATCTTTTGCGACAGTCTATGATGGGCAGTGACCTCTCTTATGAAGACATGATGGAAGATCATAAGTTGAGTCGTTCTTATTCTGCAACTCATGAAGGTTTCGAGGACTTTTCTGAAACCCGGTGTGCGATTTTGCATCTGGTTGCACGGGATAAGAAGACAACGTACCAGACCCGTAAAGTCTGGGTTGGTCCCAAGAGAAAGACTGTCCTGAAAGAGGAGCGTTTCGCCAAAAGCGGAAAGTTATTAAAGAGGATTGTGTTTAAGGATTATGAAAAAATTGGTGAGCGTTTGTTTCCTCGAACTATGGTTTTTCGTGACATGCTCAAGGAAAACACTCAGACTACCTATAAGTTTGACGTTATAGAGTTTGATGTTGAGATCCCCAGAAAATATTTTTCTCAGAGTATCCTAAAAAGGTAGATAGGTATTTCCCCTCATAGCTGTCATGCCATGTCCACAGATTGACAAGCTCGCTCTGCAAGTTTAAACTTAATTAATAATACAGCTTTATTAATTCAGCAGGAGGTGTTTTATGAAGATTATAAAGAAGCCAATAGACTTTGTGGTGAAGCAACTGCAAAGCAAACGTTATCATGTGAAAAAGCAGGATAACAAAAAAGCCTATGATCGCGAGAGGTCCAAGAAGGAGTTCAGGGCTGCGCTAAACGATTCTGTACGCAAAGATCGTTTAGCCGCCTGAATTCTTTCTACCTGTTATTCAGTTCTTTCCTATAAATTTCGCCTGCTCCCTTCACCTTGTAGTCCAATAAAAGCCAGCGTATACATCAGGTCCAGCAAATGCGCTTCAGAACTGCCATAGGCAGTTTGGGTCTCTTCAGTTTTCAAGCTCACTTCATGACCTCTTTGTATGAGGTGGTAGACCAGCGAAGCGACATCACTGACACGTTCTTCCAAATCCTCTTCCTGAATCGGCTGGTTTGTAGTGGGATTTTTCAGAGCAAGAAAAATTGTATAACTTTGCAGGTTATGGCTCTGAAACTCCTTCACTCTCAGGTTTCCTGTCTTGGCGGAAGATTTCCAATGCACGGAGTTTAATGAATCACCGGGCTGAAATTCTCTCACTGCATGCAGCTCTTCTCCTTTTGGTTGCACTATTCCTTCGCCTTCTATTCCGGTTTCGGATTGATCAGGAGGTTTAACTGGATGAATAGCAGGAAAAACCACGGTCTCTAATTGCAGGGGGATAGTTTTGGTCTTATAGAAAAACCCGAAAGGGAAACGGGTTGCCAATCGACATGTGGCTATTTTGAAATGTCCGCGTTTTTGTGCTGTCAGTATCACTGGTTTCTCTATGGTCGAACCAGAGGGGATAAAAAAGAAATAAGGCTCGGGTTCCAGTGTGAAAGGCTGGCGCGATTGAGTTGGTTTAATGTGAATGGAGTAAGACGGTTCCCATTTCTTGTGATTGCTGAGTTTTAGTTTCAGAGAACCAGGTTCCCGAGCATAAAGATAAGCGGGTGCTTCGCCCTTAACGCTGAGCTTCTTCAAACTCATTTCAGAGAGTATTCCTGAGACGACTATAAAACTGCAACACATGGCCAGAATCAAATATAAAAGGTTGTTGCCGGTGTTGATCGCACCGAGTCCCACCCCGATCAAAATCATGATGAAGCCCAAGCCTTCTCGAGTCAGTTGCAGGGTGCGGTTGTGCAGGGCAATGGTGAAGTGGGTGCTGGTCATGTCAACACGATTTCATGTTAAACGGGCACGGAGACGTGCTCTAAAATCTGATGGATGATGGCAGCGGTATCGGCGAAGCGTCTCTTATGTGACAGGTTGTGAGATTGAGGTATGACCCGGTGGCACAAAACCGGGACGGCCAGATGTTTGACATCATCAGGAGTGCAGTAATCTCGCCCGCTGACTAGTGCCCAGCCCCGAAGTGCTTGTTGAAAGATCAAGCCTCCACGTGGGCTCACACCCAATGCGAGGTCAGGGCACTCTCTTGTTGCTGTAATGATGTTGAGGATGTAGTCGGTCAGGACGGGTTCTATTTTTATGGTATCGACAAGAGCCTGAAGTTTTAAAACTTCTTCTTTTTCCAGTACAGTTTGCACACTTGACGGACCGGGTCGTGTGGACTGTTCCTGCAAAAGCCGACGTTCATCATCCTGTGAGGGGTAGCCCATGGACATATAAAACATGAAGCGGTCTAACTGAGATTCTGGCAGAGGATGGGCCCCTTGGCTTTCTATCAGGTTTTGGGTGGCTATGACCATAAAAGGGTCGTCAAGAATATAGGTGTTGTTATCAGCAGAAACTTGTTTTTCGTTCATTGCTTCCAGCAAAGCGCTTTGGGTGCGAGGTGTGGAGCGATTGATCTCGTCGGCCAGAACAATGTTTGCGAACAGAGGTCCTTTTTGAAAATGAAAACATTTCTCCTCGTGGTCGTATATAGAAACGCCAGTGATATCTGCGGGCAAGAGATCGTTGGTGAATTGAATGCGTTTGAAACCCAGGTGCAGTGAGTTGGCGAGGCAATGGGCCAGAGAGGTTTTGCCAACGCCGGGAACGTCTTCAATTAGCAGATGGCCTTTGGCTAGAAGGCAGGTGACTGCGAGGTCAATGATTTCGCTTTTTCCAAAAATGACCCGCTCAATATTTTTTTTGAGCCGACTCAGGTTTTCCTGTGCCGACTTCATTTTTTTAGCTCTTTCAGAACTTTTTTCATGTCTTCATGGACGGCTTTACGGTTTTCCAGAGTGTAGAACCGAATCAGGTAGGAGGGATGAAGGGTTAGCATCAACTTGATACCTGCATATTCATGCCAGGTGCCGCGTTCTTTGGTGATCGGCACGGACCTTCCCAGAAGTGTGGAAGATGCGGGTTTGCCCAGAGCGACAATGACTTTGGGTTTGATAGCTTGTAATTGTTGGATGAGAAAGGGATTGCAGGCTTCAATTTCCTCCGCTTCCGGGTCGCGGTTGCCCGGGGGACGACACTTGACGATGTTGCAGATGTAGGTGTCTTTTTCCCGATTCAGGCCCATGCCTTTTTCAATGATCTCTGTCAGCTTTTTTCCTGCCCGACCTATGAAAGGGAGACCTTGCTCGTCCTCATCGGCACCAGGTCCTTCACCGACAAAAACAAGGTCGGCTTTTGGATTTCCTGAGCCGAAGACGATATTTTTTCTTGTTTCTGAGAGTTTACAGCGGGTGCAGTCTCCCAGCTCTTTTTGTACGGCGGTAAGAGATTTATTTTTAGTCATTTCATTGGGGGGTAGAGAAGCTTGTGTTGTTGCATTGGCAAGTAATTCCGCCTCGCAGGGGATTTCTGTGTAACCCACGTCTTTCAGGTGGATGAGATAGTCTTTTAATTCTCTAATTAGAGATTCTCTCTTTGGTTTTTCCATATTAATGCTAAGAATAGCAAACAGGCGTAAATAAAACAAACCATTACGGAAAAATTACATTACTGAGGGAATAAAAAGTGTCTTATTGTATCTATTTAGGTGTGTTGCTCTGAGATTAAGTATTAAGTTTTTTGATATGACAGGGCATGAGTTATTGATAGTGTGGTAACAGCTATCTTGTTGAAATAAAGTTGAATTTCTAATTCAAATGCGGTTAAATGCAATTAATTCCATTGGTTTTTTACTTTAAAGCTTGGAGCTACAATTAAGTTAATGAACTTTCGATCAAAAATCCGAATATTTCAGGCCTTGCTTATGTTCGGTATTATCTTTTTTGCCGTATCCGTAGCGCAGGCTGGGTCTTCTCATCATCACCATGCAAATTCGGTGTCCCCCTTTGATAAAGTCCAAAAACTTAAGCCGTTGCATTGTGTATTAAATATGCACCAGCATTTATTAAATAGCCCATGTCCGCATAAAGACAGAGATGGAAAAAATGCCGGGCAGGTGATTCGCACTGAGTGTGGTTCTTCATCAGGAACCGCCAATGCTTCTGGTTCATCTTTCGTGAAAGATTTATTTAAAGGTACAAACCATGCTGGTTTTTTTCCGTTGCAATTTTATTCGAGAATAAAACCTCCATCGGTAAACCCAAGTCATAACCAGCCCCGATCTATAGATCATCCCCCACAACTAATCTGAACATTTCTGACAGGCTAAAATAAAAGCGGTAGTGCGTTCGCCCGAACGTGGATTGTGTTTGGCCGTTTGTCTGTCACGACTTCTATATTCACTTACTATTTTTAATTCTGTTTTAACAGGAGGAGTTTCATGTTCAAGAGCAAAATTGTGTTTTTTCTCAGTTTTATCATGTTGGCCTGGGTATCTGCAGCGCAGGCTTATGTTGGGCTGTGTTGTGCTCATTGCGGTGGCAATATGCCACTCAATATTATGGGCGGAGGTATCCCTGAGCCCAAGGAGTTCCGTTTCAAGCTCAGCCAGATGATTATGGAGATGGGGCCTCTTCGTGATGGTACGGATGATATTTCTAATGAAGAAATTGCAGGTCCACCCAATGGTAACACCTATCCTGCCCTTCCCACTGATATGCAGATGTATATGACTATGATTGGAGCTGCATACTCTTTCTCAGATGATTTTGCTGTGATGGGGATGGCCAGTTATATAGAAAATACCATGCATATGAATATAAGAGGCGGGAATGATTTCACGATGACTTCCGGTGGGGTTGGAGATGTTACCTTGCTGGGTAAATATCGAGCTTATGCCGATGATAAACTGGTTCCCACAAAACAAGTATCGGTTTTGTTTGGTTTGTCTCTGCCTTCCGGGTCAATCAATAAGAAGTTCAGTAACCATACTAATGATTTATTTAATGGATCACTTCTTCCATATAAGATGCAACTGGGTAGCGGAACTGTTGACCCGATCGTTGGTTTGACCTATCAAGGCTCACGCGATCCTTTCTGGTGGGGGTTCAATACCCAGTTGGAAGCCCATATCTATGATAATGAGCAGGGCTATCGTCGGGCGGATGAATTACGTTATGACTTGTATGCTATGAAGCAGGTTCATGACAAGGTGGTTGTTCAAGCTCAGTTGAACGGCTGGTATGAGGGGAAGTTCAGCGATGAGGCAAATGATGGGAAGTTTTTAGGCGCGGGTCGTAATGGTTTGTCTTCTACCGGAGGTCTCATCAGTCCCTTGTTCGATCAGGACAATTATGGCGGACATAAGTTACATTTTGGTTTGGGAGTACAGTTCCAACCCATTCCTTTACATATTATGGAATTGACGGCCAGTGTTCCGATTCATCAGAACTTGAATGGTCCTCAATTGGCGGATAACTGGATGGTTCAGTTCACTTACTACGCTGAGGTTCCAACAAAGAATAGTAGACGTTATAAAGGATTCAATCCACCTAAATCACTAGGCTTCTAGTAATGCTTAAAGTATTGCCAATGATTCTGGTGTCTGTATTTTTAATATCTTGTGCCGGGACTCAAGCGATACCTGAACCGGAGAGTCCCGGTGCGAAGATGTATCAGGAACGGTGCACCCAGTGCCATGGATTGCCGGGTGTGACAAGGCATACGCCGGAGCAGTGGGACCAACTGTTGGTGATGATGGATGGTTTTATGCAGGAAAAAAATATCGAATTCCCTGATCAGGAAAAAAACCTGATTCGAGATTACTTACACAGGAACGCAAAATGAGGAATTACTCATGAAGTCAATTCTGGTTTTGATAATGATGTTGGCATGGTTGCCTGTAACGGTCTATGCGGAACACTCTTCTTTTGACAAGATGGGAGTGGTGCCGCCTAAAACTTCACAACCTGCACCCGATTTTATGGCGAAGAATCTCAAGGGACAAGATGTCAAACTTTCAGATTTTAACGGAAAAGTTGTTTTGTTGAACTTCTGGGCCACGTGGTGTGGAGCATGTATGGAGGAAATGAATTCCATGCAAAACCTTTACTCGACTCTTCAAGCTGATGGCGTGGAAGTGCTTGCCGTTTCTATTGACCGGTGGAATGAAGACCGCATTCAGGAATATGTGAAGAACAACAAGCTGACTTTTCCGGTGCTTCTGGATCAAAATCAGAATGTCAGGAAAAAATATCATGTTATGGGTTTGCCTACCAGCTATCTGATTGATGGCGAGGGTAAAATTCGTGGATATGCTTCAGGAGCCCGATCTTGGGATAGCACTGATTCACAGGACCTGTTTCTGTCTCTGAAGAGCAATGACTCCAATGGTGACTTGCCGTTGGTAGACCGTGTATCCATGCGTAAAGACTAGTCTCAGCACATATTTCATGCTTCGATTTATATCCTCTCTTGTTTTTGCTCCATTGTTTGTGGGGCTACTCATAAGTAATGCCTGGGGCCAATCTCTCAGTTCAGTCCTTTCCAGGCTAGACCAAAACTATTACTACCCACAGAAGCAGGGATTGAAAAGCCTTTCCGTGCGCGTTCAATGGGAGCAGTTGGATGTAGCTTCCGGCTCGGGAAAATTCCTGCGTAACCCTGACTTTAATTTTATCTGGAGGGCGGGTACCAGATTGGGTCGATTTGAGTTGGCTGAAGGCAATGATCATCTTTCTGGGGATCGGGTTCGGGAATTGACACAGCAAATCAGTCCTTTCAGTGAACCAATCATTCCTCTTACACTACAGCAAAAATTCTCTAACTTTTCAGGCAAGGTCAACACAACAGGAAAGAATAAGCTTGTAGTTGGGCTAACCCAGGTGTCCTCCGATCAAGATTATAAACTTCTGGTTGATACCAAAGAGTGGGTCGTCAGAAAGTTACGGTTTAATCAATCGCGTTCACCGCAAAGTGTCGAGGGCGAGTTCAGCTATTTAAAGCTGGAGGGAAAGCCCGTTATCTCTGAAACCCGTACCCGGTTCGAGGTGGATGACAGAGAATATTTGGAAGTCACACGCTATACCTATAAAAAGTCTAAGGGAATTTGGTGGGTTCACCGCATTGATCAGACTCTCAAGCAAGACGACCATGTTTTGCAGACCTATGTTATTAAACTCTCCGACTTCAATCCTGTTCTATCCTCACGTTAATTAATAGACCTTTTATCTGAAGCCTGGTGTCAGGCTTTGTGATATGTCTATTGAGTCTATTTTATAATTCCTTTATAATTAAATAGTTAAACTTTTTTTGAGGGATTAGGTATGTCGGGACTGAAAAGTGCTTGGGAGTTGAGTCTGGAACGCTCTGATAAGCTGGCTCCAGAACTTAAAAGTCAGAAAAAACTGACTAAAAAACAAAAACAGGAAATTGCAGAAATTCGAAAAGAGTATGCCGCCAGGATTGCCGATCGGGATGTCACCTCACAGGACAAGATCAGAAAACTGCCAGACCGGATCCACCCTGAAGAAATTGAAGCTCACAAAGTGGAGTTGGAAGAACAGTTTCGATTTGACAAGAAAGCTCTGGAAGAAGAAATGGAAAAAGAAGTGGAAGCTGTTCGCAATCGGAAAGATTAGTCCTGTTGCCTGCCTGATATTTGCCCCCTGTTTCCCCTGTCTATATTATTCATGACATTTTAAAAGATAAAGCCTGAATGAAAACTGCGATTAAACAAATTATTCACGATGCCTTGGAAAAAGCCCGGCAGGCAGGTGAACTGGAACTTTCATCGTTCCCTGAAATTGTTGTGGAAAAGCCCAAGGACGAAAAAATGGGTGACTTTTCAACCAATATTGCCATGACCTTGGCACGTAGTGAGCGCAAGAGTCCGAAAATGATTGCCGAAAGCGTAACCCGTCACCTTAAAAGTGGTGATTTGAGTCAGGCCGAAGTTGCAGGACCGGGGTTCATCAATATCAAAATGTCTCAGGAATTTTTTCTGGAGCGGTTGCGGAATGCTGTTGCGCAGGGAGAAGGTTTTGGCAGTTCTGATGCCGGGCAGAGCGTCAAGGTTATGATTGAGTTTGTCAGTGCCAACCCTACTGGCCCCTTGCACGTTGGACATGGGCGAGGAGCGGCTGTTGGGGATTCTCTGGCAAGAATTTTGAAAAAAGCCGGATACGATTTGAGCACCGAATATTACATCAATGATGTAGGAAACCAGATGAACTTTCTCGGCCG